>JAUXBQ010000004.1 GCA_030619365.1 candidate division FCPU426 bacterium
CCTCAGCTCCACGTACTATCTTTCCTCATCCCAAAGCCTGGGCCTGACCTTATCGAGCATTGGGTATGCAAACCAGTTGGTTTCAACCGCGGATTACGCCGAATTCGTGATGAATTTGCTGTATTCTTTGACATTTTAAAAAGAGTCAGAAACATACGCGTCCAAATTAACGAAACAAAGAGTTCAACGAGACCGTCCGGGAGGCTGGTTTTTCCAGGAAAAAACGCACCCCAAGTGTTCTGTCGGGTATAGGTAGACTATATCGTCATGTCAGGCTTGAGCGGATGGACACAGAGCCGATTTTCCTGTCAAAATCAGCCTCCCGAACGCCTCAGGATAGCGGGGTTAGGAGAGGCCGTATATGCAGGATCCGAACTGCCTGTTTTGCAAGATCGTGAAGGGGGAAATCCCTTCTAATAAAGTCTTTGAAAACAAGGATATTCTGGCTTTTTCCGACGTCAATCCCCAGGCGCCGGTCCATATCCTGATCATTCCCAAGGAGCATATACCGACCATTGCCGATATCTCCGAGGCCCAGGCCGGCCTGGCAGGGCAACTGGTCCTGACAGCCAAGCAGATTGCGGCTGAGCAGGGGCTGGAATCGGGTTTTCGGCTGGTTTTTAACTGCCAGAAAGACGCGGGGCAGGAGGTTTTCCACGTGCATTTGCACCTTTTGGGGGGGCGCAAATTCTCCTGGCCGCCGGGATAATTATTTGACAAAGATTTATAAAAAAGTTAGAATAACCTACTTTTTTGGTGTCTCTACACCATCGCCGAACACCCCGGGCATGCCCGGGGATTCCATTTTATGCTAGAAGGGAGGGATCACAAGCAATGATCGAAATTCGGGTAAAAGACAATGAGAATTTCGAGGCTGCCCTCCGCCGGTTCAAGAAAGAAGTTCAACAGTCAGGCGTACTGTCCGAAATGCGCCGCCGTGAACATTACGAAAAACCGAGCGTGAAGAAGAAGCTGAAGATTTTGGCAGCCAGGAAAAAAGCCAGAAAACGTTCCATGTAACTTGATTCCGAAGATTATTCTTGCCCATTAAATCAACCATTGCCGATTTTCACGTAACGGAAAATCCCAGACAACAGCCCGGGCTTCAGGTTCGGGCTGTTGCCTGTTTTGACGCGTTTTAACCCGAGGAGAGGGACCCATGGGAGCATTCCAGAGCGAGGCCCGGGTGTGAGCGGGTTGGACGACAAAGAACGGGTGCGGGACGCCAACGACATCGTGGAAGTGGTGTCACAGGTTGTGCCCCTGAAACAAGCCGGGAAAAATTTCCGGGGTCTCTGTCCTTTTCACCGGGAGAAAACCCCGAGTTTTTACGTCACCCCGGACCGGCAGACGTTCAAGTGCTTTGGCTGCGGCGTGGGCGGGGATGTGTTTGAATTCGTCATGCGCCATGACAACCTGACCTTTCCCGAGGCCCTGCGGGAACTGGCCCGCCGCGGTCACGTGACACTCAGCGACCGCCCCGGCCAGGATCACCCCGAGCAGGACCAGGCCCGCCGGGAATTGTACGCCGTGATGGCCTGGGCGCATTCCCGGTTTCAGCACGCGCTGCAATCCGCCGACGTAGGCCAAACGGCCCGGGCCTACCTGCGTCAGCGCCAGGTGGAGGATGAACTGGCCGAAAGCTTTGGCCTGGGATTCGCCCCGTCCGGGTGGGACAACCTGCTGCGCGCCGGCGCGCGCGACCATTACTCCCGCGACATTCTGGAAAAGGCCGGCCTGGTGATCTCACAGACGGAACCGGAAAAGCGCTATGACCGTTTCCGCAATCGACTGATGTTTCCCATCTGGGACCTGCAGGGACGGCCCGTGGGTTTTGGCGGACGTCTGCTAGGACCCGGCGAACCCAAATACCTCAATTCACCCGAGACCCCCCTGTTTCGGAAAGGTGAACTCCTCTACGCGCTCAACCTGGCCCGGGACGCGACCCGCCAGGCAGGGCGCCTGGTCCTGGTGGAAGGGTATATGGACGTTATGGCCTGTCACGCCGCGGGCATCCGGGAAACCGTGGCCACCCTGGGAACGGCCCTGACGCCCCAGCAGGCGAAAATAATGAAGCGCTACGCCCGGCAAGTGATTCTGCTTTACGATGCCGACGAGGCCGGATTGAATGCCACCCAGCGCGCATTCGAACTTTTAAACACGGCCGGGGTTTCGGTAAAAGTGGCGGAATTATCCGGCGCCAAGGACCCGGATGATCTGCTCCGCGCCCAGGGGGTGAAGGCCCTGCAACGCAGCCTGGCCCAGGCGGTCAGCGTGGTGGAATTCATGCTCTCGGCGGCCATCCGCCGCGGAAATTCCGGGACCATTGAAGGCAAACTCAAGGTGGTCAGAGAAGTCGGGCCGCTCATTCTCCAATTCCCGCCAGACGGGATCGAGCAGGGCGAGTACGCGCACCTGGTGGCCGAGCGCTTGCAGCTTCTGGACCGGCAGGTGGTCACCGAACTCAACCGGTTGCGGGGCCCGGGTACCGGATCACGGCCCACGCGGGACCAGGCCGCGGAAGCCGCCCGGGAACCGGTGGAGGCCCGCAAAGCTTTGGAAGAGGAACTCATTGTAGCCACGCTTTTGCGTTTTCCCCTGAAGATCGAAAACCTGCGGGCGTCCCTGGATCTGGATTTGTTCCTGGTGACGGAATACCGCGCTTTGCTGGACAAGCTGCTGGGCGTTCCGGCCGCGGACCCGGATCAGGAAGAGGCCTGGTTTCCCGAATTCAGGCGTACGCTCGGTCCCGAATTGGCGGACTTGGCCTCGCGCCTGGCGGCCCTGGACCGCGGCACCGAGGATCCGGACCGGGTGATCAGGGATTGCCTCAACCGCCTGGAAGTGTTCCGGCTCCAGGACCGGCTGGCCGGGATCCGAATTCGCATTCAGGAAGTCGAAAAGGGAGACCTGGAAACTCTGAAACAATTGCAGCAGGAAAGATTCGAACTCGATAAACGCCTGAACAGCTTTGGCGTAGTGTGGAAATCGGACCGCCTGGCCTGAAACGCGGGCAGCGGAAAACGATTATATAATGGGCTTGACTGATCAATCTGATGCGTTAGAATAGAAAACTATTCTTCGAGAAAGAGGTTTTATCGCGATGGTGAAAGAGGCGGACCGGAAATCCATCAAGCCCGGGGAAGTGGAAAAACTTCTCGAAAAGGGCCGGAAAAAGGGATATTTAACCTATAGCGACGTCAATAACCTGCTGCCTTCCGAGGTGGTCTCTTCCGAGCAGATCGACGACATCCTGATCATGCTCGGCGAAAACGATATTGAAATCGTCGATACGGACAAGGAAAGCAAGAGCGAAGACCGTATTACCGTTGTCAGCGAACTGGAAGAAGCCGAAGAAGGCGGTCCGGAAACGGCCGCGGACGAGAGCCGCTCGGACGACCCGGTCCGGATGTATTTGCACGAAATGGGACGGGTGCCGCTTCTGACGCGGGAGCAGGAAGTGCGCCTGGCCAAGCGTATCGAGGAGCAAGAGTTGCGTGTGGAAAAAGTTGTTTTGGAAGCGCCGCTCTCCCTGCGGGAAATCCGGGTCCTCTACGAAAAACTCGTGCGCGGAAAGCTCGTGGCCTCGGACGTGGTCAAGCACCACGTCGAAGGGGAGATCGCCCCCTCGGTGGAACGCAGCATGACCTCTCACCTCAAGAAAGAAATCAAGGCCGCCCTGCTTCAAGACCAGGTGGCCGGGAAAACCGCCCAACGCCTGCAAAACCAGAAGCGCAGCGAGACCCAGCGCCACCAGTTGGAAAAGAAACACCAGCATGCCCTGGCCAAGCGCTTTAAAAGCCTGAAAAACATGAGTCTCTCCCAGGGCGAGATGGCCAAGCTGGTCGAGCGCATCAAATCCCTGGCCTTCCAGGTCAGGGCGGCCAAGCGTAAAATCGACAATCTCCTGAAACGGCACCGGGTCCGGCCGGAACAACTGCGGCAGATCAATAAAAGCCTGAAAGGAACTTCCCGGGAAATCAAGAAGCTGGAGCGTGAGACCAAGTACAAGGCCGAAGACTGGCAGATGGTGATCAAGGTCCATCACGACGAAATGCGCAAGCTGAACCGCCTCGCCCACGACACGGAAATGAGCGTGGAGGAGTTGCCCGGAGTGGCCGCCGAGATTGAGGCGGGCGAAGCCGCGGCCTACAGGGCCCGGATGGAACTGGTGGAGGCTAACTTGCGGCTGGTGGTGTCCATCGCGAAAAAATACACCAACCGGGGGCTGCAGTTCCTGGACTTGATCCAGGAAGGCAACATCGGGCTGATGCGGGCCGTGGAGCGTTTCGAATACCGCCGGGGCTATAAGTTTTCCACCTACGCCACCTGGTGGATCCGGCAGGCCATTACGCGTGCCATCGCCGACCAGGCCCGGACCATCCGGATCCCGGTGCACATGATCGAGACTATCAACAAACTGATCAAGGTTTCGCGCGACCTGGTGCAAATGCACGGGCGTGAGCCCCTGCCCGAGGAAATCGCCAAGAAAATGACCATGCCCGTGGAAAAGGTGCGGGGCATTTTGAAAATCGCGCAGCAGCCCATATCCCTGGAAACGCCCATCGGCGAGGAAAAGGATTCGCATTTGGGAGATTTCCTGGAGGACAAGGAAGTGATCTCGCCGGCCAATGCCGCGGCTTTTCTCCTGCTGCAAGAGCAAATCAGCAGGGTGTTGCATACCCTCAAGGAACGGGAAGCCGAAGTACTGCGCCTGCGGTTCGGCATCGGGGACGGGTACCCTCATACCTTGGAGGAAGTCGGCAATATATTCAATGTAACCCGCGAACGCGTCCGTCAGATCGAGGCCAAGGCGCTGCGCAAGCTCCGCCATCCTTCCCGCAGCCGGAAATTAAAAGGGTATTTGGATTAACATTGTAGGGGCGGGTTTAAAACCCGCCCCTACAAGATTTTTCCGGCGCAAAAAATTGGGCCCTTAGCTCAACGGTTAGAGCAGCGGACTCATAATCCGTTGGTTGCCGGTTCAAATCCAGCAGGGCCCACCAGCTCCGCGCCTGCGGCGCGGAGCTGAGAAATTGAGAATCGAAAATCAAAAATCGGGTGGATTCTCAATTTCGGTCGATTTTCAACTATCGATTTTCTTGTTTTAATGTTTCGTATTTCGATTTTCTGTAGGGGCGAATAATTATTCGCCCCTACAGAAATCTTTTAAGGTGTTCCCATGCGTGATCTATTTAACCGTTTTGCCGTGGCCTATCTGGCCGGGGCCATCGGCGGCCTGGCGTACGCCCTGGTCGCCTGGCTCTGCCAGCAATGGGGCCTGTTCACGCTGTTAGCGGTTAAAATGAGCGTTCTCTATCTGGCCTGGCCTTACGTGGCGGAGCGCATGCTCAAGGGATCGCTGTGGGCTCTCCTCTTGGTCCTGCTGGCCCCTTTCATGCGGGCGCGGGGCGCCTTGCTCGGCCTGGTCCTGAGCCTGCTGCCCAGCGCCTACGTGCTCCTGATCCAGTATCCCAGCCAGCACGTGGGATTATTCGGCATGGGCAAGGGCACCCTGACCTTCCTGTTTGTTTTGCTGTTCAACGCCACATGGGGATTTATTGCGGGTGGGATATACGCTCAGCATTACCGCGGATAAATTGTAGAGACGCACGGCCGTGCGTCTCTACTCCATACCATCCACATGGGAGGATAGATGATGCAATTGGTCTTAATTAAAGTCAAAGCCAGGACGCAGAAGGCGGTGAAGGTCCAGGAAGTGCTGACCAAACATGGCTGCGACATTACACTGCGTCTGGGCCTGCATGAGGTCAGCGAGGAAAACTGCGCGAATGACGGGCTGATCATCCTGCAAGTCAAGCCGGACCAGCAAGTGGTCAACGGACTGACGGCCGAATTGAACGCCCTGGGCGGAGTGGAAGTAAAAACCGTTGTTATGTAAGGTCTTTTCGGCTCGGCCCTTTATTCGAACCGGATTTTTCACGGATTCACTGCTGCGATACCCCTCCGCGCCATTCCGAGGCTTCTGTTGACCAAGGTGAATGATTTAAATAAAAAAAACCAAGAAGCAGTTTGGGTCTTGATGCACAAACCCGCGGACGTGGTCACGTCGCGTAAAGACCCCTTTGGGCGCCAAACTGTCTATGATTTACTGCCCTCCGGTTTACCGCGCCTGGAATCCGTGGGGCGACTGGACCGCGCGACCACGGGATTGCTGCTTTTCAGCAACGACTTTCAAACCAGCCAGGCCCTCTTGAACCCGGAAAATGAAATTTCCCGCGTGTACCAGGTGGTCACCAACCATCCCTTGCCGCCGCATGCGCTGACGCTGTTGCGCCAGGGCCTGATCCTGACCGACGGCACCCTCTGCCTGCCCGTCAAGGTGCATCCGCTGGCCGCGCCGGCCCCGGGCCGGTCGTATGTTTTTACCCTGCGCGAAGGCAAGCATCGCGAAGTCCGGCGGCTGGTCATGCACTTCGGCTACCGGATCAGGGGGCTGCATCGTCAGCAATTCGGCCCCATCAGCCTGGTAGGTATGAAACCCGGCCAGGTCCGGCGCCTACTGGACGCTGAAATACAGCTCCTGCACCAGGCCCTGCCTAGTCGCGGAAAAACCATTCACCGCATCCGGCATACGCCGGACAAGAAGACACATCGCCCGCGGAGCATAATCCGGAAAACACATAGAAAACCTTAACCCATTCACCGCATCCGGCATACGCCGGACAAGAAGACGCAGAGTCCGCAGAGTATAAGGAAACCATATTTATATAGGATAAACAGTCCATTTTTGCAGTCCCAAATGGACCTTTTTTACCCTTGACGCTGCTTATTTTCATGGTGTAATATCACCGTCTATTATTCATGGGCGGATAACTCAGTTGGTTAGAGTGCCATCTTCACATGGTGGAAGTCGAAGGTTCGAATCCTTTTCCGCCCACCAGCAGATTCAACGGGAAAACCCTTTTTCCGTATACATTTTATGGTTCGTCTTCGTTTAGCCTCGGAAGGGGTTCCCTGCCAGTGTTTTCCAGAAGGCCCAGGGAACCGTCCTCCCGGAGAATGCGGAGGAATGCCATGGCTCTTAGCGCGGGAGGCGTCCGGATGGATGAAGTGCTCTCAGAAAACGCCCAGAAGGTCAAGGAACAGCTTAACGCCTTGATTGAACTGCAGTCGTGGGATGACGAAATAAACCGACGGCGTTCACACATCGGACAACTCAACGATAAAATTCAAGCTGAGAAGCAAAGCCTCGCCGGCCAGCGCGAAACCCTCGAGGTCAACAAGCAGGAATTGGATCATTTGCTCAAAAACCGCCGCGAGGCGGAGGTGACCTCCAAGGAAAAAGTCGAGCAGGCCCAAAAGCTCGGCGGCCAGTTGTTTGAAATCAAGACCAACGAAGCGTACCAGACCCTCCAGGGCGAAATCCGGCAGAAAAAGCAGGAAAACACTTGGCTGGAGGAACGCATTCTGGAGATGATGGTGGCCGAAGACGAGGTGAAGTCCAAGATCTCCCAGGCCGAAAACGCCCTGCGCCAGGGCGAGCAGGACGTGGCCGGCACCCAGGCCGGATACCAGAAGGAGATTCAGTCCCTGGAAACGGAGATCACGGCTTTTGAACAGAAATGGGAAACGGCCGCCCAAAAGGTCAAACCCGAATACCTGAACCAATACCGGCGGTTACTCGCGGCCAAAGGGGGGCGCGCCATGGCCAAAATTGAAAACGACATTTGCATGGGTTGCCGCCTATCCATCCGGGCCCAGGCGACCATTGAATTGAAAAAATACCGCACCCTCCTGTATTGCAACAATTGCGCCCGCATTCTCTACTCGGATTAATGCCAGCCAACCCCCCCTCGCTCTCTACGGTGGTCCTGGATGCGCGCCGCGTCCTGCGCATCGAAGCCAAGGCCATATCCAACTTGATTCCCCAAGTGGGCGATGAATTTGAAAAAGCCGTGCGGATCATCTTTGACTGCCCGGGCCGGGTGGTCGTGATGGGTCTGGGCAAATCAGGCGTGATCGGCCAGAAAATCGCCGCCACCCTGGCCTCTACCGGCACGCCGTCCCTCTTTGTCCACGCCTCGGAAGCGATTCACGGAGACCTGGGCATGTTGAAGGGAAACGACGTGGTGGTGGCCATCTCCAATTCCGGCGAGACCGAGGAACTGGTCCGGCTCCTGCCGTACCTCAAGCGGCTGGGCGTGGATTTAATCGCCATGACCGGGAACGCGCAAAGTTCACTGGCGACCAATGCCGACGTGGTCCTGAACATCGGAGTGCGCGAGGAGGCCTGCCCTCTGGGCCTGGCTCCCACGGCGAGCACAACCGCGGTCCTGGCCATGGGCGACGCCCTGGCGGTCACGCTGATGAACTGCCGCAAATTCAAGCCCGAGGACTTTTCCAAGTTACACCCCGGCGGGGAACTGGGCAAGCAGCTCATAAAAATCAAGGACATCATGCACACCGGGAAAAGCATTCCCTGGATCCCGTCCACCGCCAGCCTGGAAGGCGCGATTTACGAGATGACCCGCAAACGTTTCGGATGCGTGGGCGTGGTCAGCGCCAAGGGGCGCCTGCAGGGTATATTTACCGACGGCGACCTGCGGCGGCTCGTGGGGCGCGAGCGCCAGCTGACCAAGTTCAAGATCAGCCAGGTCATGACCAGGCAGCCGATCGTACTGCGGGAGGATGAACTGGCCATTAAAGGGGTGCGCATTATGCAGGACAAGCGGATCATCGTGCTGCTGGTGGTAAACCGCCAGCAGCAGCTCATCGGCATCGTGCACTTCCTCGATCTCCTGGACGCCGGGGTAGTCTGATGCCCGGCAAGAGCGCCCTGGCCGCCCGCTTCAAGCGCATCCAGTTCCTGGTCTGCGACGTGGACGGCGTGCTGACCGACGGCGGAATCTGGCTGGACAATCTGGGGCATGAGGCCAAGGTTTTCTCCGCGCAGGACGGGCTGGGGCTTTCCCTGGCCCGGTATGGCGGGCTGCAGACCGCTTTCCTGTCCGCCCGGGAAAGCAAAATCGTCACCCAGCGCGCGCAGGAATGCGGCGTGCAACTGGTCATGCAGGGGAAGAAGCAAAAAGGACCGGCTTTTCACGAACTCTGCCTGCAGGCCAAGGTTTCCGAGTCCGTCACGTTGTACCTGGGCGATGACCTCATGGACTTGCCTGTTTTTGAAAGGGCCGGATTGGCCGTGGCCGTGGCCAACGCGGTCCCCGAAGTGAAGCAGGCCGCGGATTACGTCACCCGGGCCGCCGGCGGACAAGGCGCGGTTCGGGAGATCATTGAACGGGTTCTGCGGGCCCAAGGCAGCTGGGGCAAAGTCCTGGGGCAATTCCTGAAAAATCATGCTGCAAAAAATTAAAAACACGCTGATTTATCTGGCGCTGCGAAGCCTGTTACTGGCGGTTAACCTGCTACCCTACTCCCTGGTTGCGGGAGCGGGAGAATTTTTAGGCGGGCGGTTTTACGCTTGGGTCCCCAAGGAGCGGGAGCGGGCCTTGCGCAATCTCGCCCAGGCGTATCCGGAAGTGCCGGAAGCCACGCGGACGCAATGGGCCGCGCGCGTATTCGTGTCTTTTGGGCGGAGCGCCCTGGAATTGCTGAAAATGTTCACCTGGCCGGCCCGCCGGATCACGGCCCTGGTCGAGGCGATGGAAGGCATGGAGCATATGCGCGCGGCGCGTGAACTGGGGCGCGGGGTGCTGTGCCTGACCGCGCACCTGGGCAACTGGGAAATTATACCCTTATGCACGCTACAGCAGGGGTGGCCGACGGGTGCGGTGGCGCAGACCCTGTACGATCCCCGGCTGGATATGCTAATCAACCGCTTCCGGGAGCAGCGGGGTCTGGTTATGATCAAGCGCCAGCAGATGACCCGGGACATTATCCGCGCGCTGCGCGCCAATTTGCTGCTGGGCATACTCAATGACCAGGACACGGGCGTGGACTCGCGCTGGGCGCCCTTTTTCGGGCGGCCGGCCAAGACGCCGGTGGGTGTGTTCCGGCTGGCCCGAAAACTGGGGACCCCGGTGGTGCCTGTTTTCATTGCCCGGCAGCCGAATAAAAAATACCGGATATATATCGAGCCGGCTCTGCGGCTCCCGCGCACAGCGGACGAGGAACAGGATCTGCGCGAGGGGGCCAGACTCGCGAACGTTGTGATCGAAAAATACGTGCGGCGCTTTCCGGACCAGTGGGTCTGGTTCCACCAGCGCTGGAAAAGCCCTCCGCCGGAAGAAAAAGAAAAATTCACCGCAGAGACACAAAGAACGCAGAGGGAAGCACCAAAAAATTAAAATCAGGATAAAGATTAATAAATGTCTGAGATATTTGAATTTTCTCTAAATGTAATTGATTATCAAATAAAGGATTTTTAATGGTTTATAAAACTCTGCGATCTCTGCGCCTCTGCGGTGTTCTCTTATTTTTATGCGTTTCCGGGGGGATGCTGGCGGGCTGCGGCGAGGAGCCGCCGGCCGTGCGTCTCGCGCCAATCACGGGCGGAGACCAGGAACCCACCATGCTCTTCGAAGGATTTCACATGGTCTCCACACATGCCCAAGAGGTGGAGTGGGAATTCTACGCCCGCGCCGCTCAGATTTACGAAAAAAACCATCTGGCCAAGGCCCAGGACATCAAGGTCGTCTATTGGCGCGATGGGAAAATAGTATCCACGCTGACCGCCCGCCGCGGCATTATCCGGACCGACAACAATGACATGCGGGCCGAAGAGGACGTGGTCCTGGTTTCCCACGAGGGCGTGAAATTGTACACCGAACGGCTGAATTGGAACCAGGAGGGTGAAAAGCTCTATACGGATCTGCCGGTGAAGATCGTGCGCCAAGGCAGCGTGCTGACCGGGGTCGGCCTGGAAGCGGACAGTGAACTCAAACACGTCAACGTGCTGGCGGACGTGAATATCCGCGTGAAATCCCTCAAGGAATTGGAAAATTTCCAGGCCGCGCCTGGACCGGGGAAGAACGAATGATAAAAAAACTTATCGCGCTGGGACTAATGGCTGGAATGGCGTTCCCGGCGTGTGCGCCCCGGGTCTCGATCCGGATTGACCCGGAAACCAAAATCACGGTGCCCCGGGACGAGAAGACGCGAACGGATCCTAGTCCGGAAAACCAGGAGCGGCTCCAGCCGCCGGACGAGGACCAGCCCGCCCAAATCACGGCTGACCGCATGAGCTATCAGGAGACCGGCCGGATGACCGTGTTCCGGGGGCATGTCAGGGTGAACCAGGAAGACGCTTGGCTCCTTACACCTTACCTGGAAGTCCGCAGTGAGGACGGGCTGGCCCTGGCCCGCGGCGGCATCCGGCTGATCGATCACGCGCGCGGCCTGACCGTCACGGCGCGTGAAATGGAATACAAGCGCAATTTTTCCAATGTGCTGGTGCGCAAGCAAGTGGTCGTGCTCACGCATGACGACCAGGGGGAAACATTGCGGATCAGCAGTAGGCAGTTGGAATGGGACGCGGACCGCGAAGCCGCGCGGGCTACCGGCGACGTGGTAATGCATTACCAGAATATCACGGCCACGGCCGGCGCCATTTCCTTTGAGCAGGACAAGCGGGAGATGGTGCTGCGCCCGGCGCCCGGCCAGCCGGAGCCCCTGCCCGAGATTTTACGGGGGACGGACCGGATTCAGGGCGAGGTCATCACCCTGCGTGTCAAGGAACGGACGTATGAAGTGCGGGGATCGGCCCGGGCGGTTATTTTGCCGGCAGCGGAATCCCAGCCGGGAACCCGGGAGCAAAAACTATGACGCCCGTGAAAAGGAAACCGGAGAAGCTGACAGGACCCCAGGCCCTCTCGACCGAGGGCCTGATTAAAATATACAAGCACAAGCGGGTCGTGGACCAGGTCAACGTGGTGGTAAAGCGGGGTGAGATTGTCGGGCTGCTGGGGCCAAACGGGGCGGGGAAAACCACCACTTTTTACATGGTGGTGGGTCTCATCAGGCCCGAGGGCGGGCGCATCAGCCTTCAGATGAATCACCAGTCCTGGCAGGACATCACCGAACTCCCCATGTACCGGCGGGCGCGCCTGGGCATTTCGTATTTATCGCAGGAAAGCTCGGTATTTCGCAAGCTGACCGTGGAGGAAAATATATTAGCCATTCTGGAGACCCTGAACCTGCCCCGGCCGGAACAGGAAAAACGGCTGACCAAATTGCTCTCCGAACTCAACATCTCGCACCTCCGCCACCAAAAAGCTTATACTTTGTCCGGCGGGGAAAGGCGGCGCCTGGAAATTACGCGGGCCCTGGTGATCGACCCGGCCTTTATTCTGCTGGACGAGCCGTTCGTCGGCGTGGACCCCATCGCGGTCCTGGACATTCAAAATATCATCCGGCAGCTCAAGCGCCGGGGCATTGGCATCATGATCACGGATCACAATGTCCGCGAAACCCTCTCCATCACGGACCGGGCTTATATCCTCTATGAGGGAAAAATCCTGCTGTCCGGCTCGGCCAAGAAGCTGGCCACCAGTAAAAAAGCCCGGGAGATTTACCTGGGAGAGAAATTCACGCTTTAAATACCGGCATAAATCCCCTGTTTCCATACCTGCCGCGCAAGGATTGATCCCTGGGTTGTGTTCTTGATTAAAATAGTGTAAATTGAAGAAAATCATCCGGTGGGAAACACATGATAAAGAAAATCACGGCCCGACCACTGCTGGCGGGTCTGGGCTACGCAATGGTGTTATGCCTGGCTGCCACGACGCTCGCGCAAGCCGCCTGGTTTGACCTCAATTATAGCTGCAAGCGGCGCATTGTGATTCAAAGCAGCCAGGTGCAGGGAACCAGCCACCTGGAGTTCCCGGTGCTCATTACCCAGGCAAATCTGGATGCCGCCTTTTTTACCAATTGCCAGCAAACCGACCCGGACAATATGGATATTATTTTCACCAACGAAGCCGAGGACACACGCCTATACCGTGAAATCGCGTACTATGATGCCGGGAACCAGGAACTGGAAGCCTGGGTGCGCATTCCAAGCCTGTCCGGGACCACGGATACCGTGATTTACATGTACTACGGCAATCCCGGCGTCGGGATGCCGGATGACCCGGAAACCTGGGTCGGCGCCTACCGGGGCGTGTGGCACATTCAGGAAATACCGACCGGCTTGCCTGATGATGTGTATGAGAGCACTTCTAATTCGAACCAGGCGACCTCCCAGAACATGGAAAGCGGCGACCAGCAGGGCGGTAAAATCAGCGGAAGTTTGAATTTCGACGGCGTGGACGAATATCTGGATTGCGGCGCTGATACCAGCCTGGAAATCACCGGGCAATTGACCCTCTCAGCCTGGATCGCCATTGCCAGCAGCACGACCGATGTTTATATGAGCGTTATCTCTAAAAAAAGCGCCTACACCTCGGCTAATGGTTATGGGATGAATTATCAGCCTAATAATAATGATTTGCGGATATATGGCAACGGCATTGATTTCGGCCAAGCAGCCGGCCAAGACCTGGACACTTCCTGGCACTATATAGTGGAAGTGGTCAACAACACTGCCACGGCTTTATTTATTGACGGTGTTGACGTGACCACGGATGACGCCCTGGGCGCCTTGACCAGTGATACCCAAGCCTTACATCTGGGCAAGCGCAGTGGTACTGTTACCAATGATTTTTCGGGAAGTTTGGATGAGATACGTATTCAAGACAAACTACGTTCCCCGGAGTGGATAAGGACGGAGTACAACAATCAAAACACGCCGGGATCGTTTTACCAGGCCGAAGCCGAGCAAACCCAGGGCACGCCCACCCCACCACCCACGTTAACGCAAAGCCTGACCGCAACCATCTCGCCGACCCCCACCATTTCACCTACCCGGACGATTTCGCCGACGTATACGGCCAGCCCCACGATTTCGGTGACCTCCACCTTCACCCAAACCCTGACGCCCGCGATCGCCGCGCCGGACTTGTCCAATGTGATAGTCTATCCCAATCCCTATCTCGCCGAGTTCTACACCCGGAACCAAACGACCTTCATCAATTTGCCGGCCCAAGCGACCATCCGGATATATAGCCTGGACGGCAGGTTGGTACGGACCATCAGTAAAGACGATCCCGGGAACCGGGCGGTCTGGAATCTGACCAACGAACAAAACCGGCCGGTTGCTTCCGGCATTTACCTGTACATTATTCAAACCATAAAGGAAGACCGTAGAGGAAAGATATTCCTTGTCCGTTGAAATTGTAAGATTTTATTGATATAATTAAAAGGAAAAAAAATCCCGATGATTTGCAATGAAAGATATTTTTTATACGAGGCGCTATGAAACTGAAAAGAATTGTCATAGCCGTGCTTTTCGTTTTGGCGGCCAATATAACTGTTCAGGCCGCCTGGTTTGACACGAACTTTAACTATAAGCGCCGCATCGTGATCCAGAGCAGCCAGGTGGATGCCGACGTTTCCGATTTTCCCGTACTCCTCACCGAAGCCAATCTGGACGCCAATTTTTTCTCCCACGTGCAGAAATCCACAGTGGCCGATATGGATATCATTTTCACCAATGCCGCGGAAGACACGGAATTGGACCGCGAGGTGGTGGTATTTTCCACCGGGCCAAACCAATTGGAAGTCTGGGTGAAGGTGCCGAACGTATCCAGTACCGTGAATACCGACATTTACGTGTACTATGGATATGCCGGCGCCAACAAACCGAATTCCACTGCCACCTGGAGCAACGGCTTTGCCGGGGTCTGGCATATGAACGAAGCATCCGGAACTTTCCAGGACAGTTCGCCGAACAACAACACCGGCACTACGCCTGGGTTTACGAACAACCTTCCCGACCGGCTGCTGGGCGTCATCCACGGCGCCCAGGATTTTGACGGCAATTACGACCTGATTAACATGGGCGAGCCGGCCAGTCTGGACATCAATGGCAACAACTCACTGACCCTCCAGGCCTGGGTCTGGTTTGATGCGCTATTAGGCAGCGAGTATCATGATTATTTGACCAAGGGGGACAACCAGTATCATCTCCAGAAGGACGGCGGAGTGGGAGACAACCGCGTACAATTTGCCATCTATGACACGGACTGGTGCTTGGTCCAAAGCAACAACAACATGAACATCAATACCTGGTATCACACGGTCGGTCGTTATGACCGGACCGCTGCCAACGAAGTATCGCTCTTTGTCAACGGAGTTAAGCAAACGGCTGTTAACACGGCCGATTTCATCAATGACACTTCGCAGGACGTGGTTTTTGGGCGGAACGAGGATTTCACGAGCAGCCGGCATTTGGACGGCAGAATGGACGAGGTCAGGATCTGCGACGTGCCCCGGCCGGACGGCTGGATTTCCACGGAATACAAAAACCAAAGAGCGCCCGCGGTTTTTTACCAGGTGGACACCGAGCAAGTCCAGGCTACGCCCACGGTCACGCCCACAGCCACCCCGACTTCGACCATCACGCTCACGTCCACCCACACGCCGACCCTGACCACTACGCTCACGCTCACGGTAACCAATACCTCCACGCCGACTCCTTCACCGACGATCACCCTGACCAGCACCATTTCGCCTACCAGCACCATTACCCAAACCAGGACCATTTCGCCGACTTCCACGATTTCCGCCACGCGTACGCACAGCACGACCATTACCGTGACGCCTACCGTGACCATCACGCCCACGAATACCATCACCCCCACGCCTAATCTGGCGGCCCTGGATTTATCCAATGTGGTCCTTTATCCCAACCCTTATCGCTCGGACCTGAACACCCGGAACCAGGTGGTTTTCTTCAATCTGCCGGCAGTAGCCAAAATCAGGATATACAACCTGGAAGGGAAGCTGGTGGCTTTTATCGACAAGGATGACCCGGGAAATCGTGCGGTTTGGGACCTGACCAACCGTGCGGGAAAGCGTGTGGCTTCGGGAGTCTATGTTTATGTCATTAAGACCAACCGTGAAAAGAAATCCGGTAAAATCCTGCTCGCCTGGTAATAAATTCCTTTTAAATTAGCATTTTTTTATTCATATTTTTTGAGTAAAATATTGTTTTAACAATATTTGCCCAAAATATTGCTAAATAATTGTCTTTATAAAATGCAATTTATTGGAAATGAATGTTTTTATTTGATATACTTAAATTGTTAAAATAAAAAAAGGGAAATACATGAATAAAAAATGGTATTTAAGCATCATTATAGCCGTCATTTGCGGTCTGCCCCAGGTTGCCCAGGCTGTGACTTTTGGAGAGCAGGGGACCGGTACCATAGGCATTTTCGGCCTGGATGGTCGTCAGAGAGCTGTGCAATTTGTTTGTCCGGCAGATGGTGGGGTCAATCGAATTTTCATGTATTTGTCCGACAAGGGCAATGACGACGGCCGCGTGGCTATCTACGCCAGTGGCGGGGTCAATATCCCCGGAGCGCTCCTGGCAGAAAGTGTTTCTCAAGCGCTAGTTGTAGGCTGGAATGAGTTCGGCATCCCTTCCACTGTGGTGACCAGCGGCAGCACCTATTGGCTTTCCATGCAGACCGATGACACCAATAACCAGGTTGATTATCAATTCTACGTAGACGGGGATTCGGACAAGGCCAAAGGGCATACCCAATCCTATGGATCGTTTTCCAATCCTTTTGGCAGTATTGACAACACCTGGGCCCATAGGTTTTGTATCTATGCCACGGAAGTCCTGGCGGGAACGCCGACGTTCACCCCGACCGGAACCCCGACGTTAACTTCGACCTCCACCCCGACCTTTACCCTGACCGAGACCCCTCTTGGCACATCCACGTTAACGGCCACACCATCGGCCACGCCGTCCATAACCCAAACACGCACCGGCACGCCCACTCTAACCGTCACCGGCACGTTCACGGCCACGCCGACCGCCACCCCGACCTTTACTATTAGCGACACGCCGACCATCACCATAACCTTTACCCCTACACCGACCTACACCGTAACGCCCACGATTACCCAGACCTCGACCATTACCCTGACCCGGACGCATACCTCGGTTTATACGCCCACGGTTACGCCGACCTCCACGAACAGCCCGACCATCACCATTACCTCCACCATCTCTCCCACCCCCACCATCACGATGACCGCCACCATCACGATGACCGCCACCATCTCGCCGACCGCCACCATTTCTCCGACCGTTACGGAAACCACCACGCCCGAGATCGCGGCCCCGAATCTGGATAACGTGCTGCCGTACCCCAATCCGTACCGCGGGGACGTGAACAGCCGGGGCGTGGTGACGTTCATCAACCTGCCGGAGCGGGCCTTGATCAGGATTTACAACTTGGAGGGGCAGCTCGTGAGAATAATCGAAAAGGACAATCGCGGCAACCGCGCCACCTGGGATTTGTTGAACAACAAGGGAAAACGGGTCTCGTCCGGCGTTTATGTTTATATTATCAAAACCCCTGCGCAGAAAAAGACGGGGAAAATTTTATTGGCGAGATAAAAGAGACTTTCTCGTTGCCGCTACTTCCTGCGAAAGCAGCGTTTTGTTGGGAAATTAAAAGTGTTTTTGCTATCAGTAGTGTCCAAATGAGTAATAACCAAAAGAAAAAAGCTTTTTAAAGGCAAGCGATCCACAGATTACATGGATTTTACGGATTAGGTTTAAAAGACAAAAACGTAAAAGCAGGTGTTTTAAAACCCTTTTTAAATCGGTGTAATCTGCGGATAGGATTTCGATTTTATTTGGACATGTATGAAACAATCTTTTTTTGTCTGGACCCGGCCCGAAAACCATGTTAAAATTCGAAAACATGAGGCGAATTACCTTATTAAATCAGCTTTTTCTCTTTCCGCGTCCCTTAAGCTGGCTGGTCGCTTTTGGCATTGGCGGCTCGCTATGCGCACTGGCCGTGGCCTCGGCCCTGGTTAAACCCGCGACCCTATTGCTCCCAGAGACTGCTCAGCGCCCGGAGGCGATCCGGCATTATTTCGCGCCCGAACGATTGGAAGCCTTCTCCGGGAATGCCTTCAATCTCAAACCGGATTTGGTTGTTTTCCTGGACCAGCTCGAAGGCAGCCTGCAGGCGGCCAATCAGACCGTGGCCGGGGAAAACCGGTTGTTCGCGACCCATACCCAATTCGTTAATCCGGATTATGTCACGTTTGATATTTACACCATTCAGTTGGGCGATAATTACTGGAAATTGGCCAAAGAGCGGGGCTACACCATTGATTCCATCGTGGGGTGCAATCCCCAATTAAAGAAAGTCATTTGTTATGCCGGCCAGCGCATCCTGATGCCCTCCCGCGGGGGGTCCTTGCATCACGTCTCGCTAAACGAGACACTCTCCACCATTGCCCTGGATTACGCGGTTTTATCCGAGGAAATTATGAACGCCAATTTTATTGATCCCCACTGGGGAGTTATGCCCGGCATGTATTTATTCATTCCCGGGGCCAAGCCGCGCTACCTGTCCGAGGAAATGCACAAGCATTACAGCAAGCGAGCCTTATTCCGGTCGCCGTTGGCCGGGCGGTACACTTCTTTTGTGGGCGTGCGCACGCATCCGGTACTGGGTTTTTCCAAGTTTCATAACGGCGTGGATATCGCCTGCCCGCATAACACCTGGGTCGGGGCCTCCGCAGCCGGCACCGTGCTGGTCGCGGGCTGGGGCGGCGCAGTGGGGAAATACATCAAGATCGACCATCATAATGGGTATAAGACGCTCTACGGCCATTTAAGCAAGATCCACGTCCGCTCCGGCCAGCGCGTGAAACGCGGCCAGTTGATCGGACGTTCGGGCGCCACGGGCCGTGTGACGGCCCCGCACCTGCATTTCACGATTTGGGAAAAGGGCCGGGTCAAGGATCCCATGGATTATTTGTGGTAAAAGAATAGATAATTGCCACCAAGGCACCAAGACACAAAGAAAAACTAGGACAAAAAATCTAAAAGCATTAAAAACGTGCCACCAAGACACCAAGGCACAAAGATGAACGAGGAAAAAAATCTGAAAGTATTAAAAACATGCCACCAAGGCACCAAGACACGAAGGAAAACGAGAATAAAATACTCTTAAAATATTTACACCGTGTCACGAAGGCACAAAAGTACGTAGCAATCGAGGAATGTATTCTTTAAATGTTTTTTTGTTGAATCTGATATATTTGTTTTATTTTCTTAGTGCCTTGGTGCCTTGGTGGCGACTTTTTCCCATCCAGACCGGATACGGAGGAATTCAGTGAACCACGTACTCGTCATACACGGACCCAACCTCAATCTGATCGGTATTCGGGAACCTGAGGTTTACGGGTCAGTAAAGCTGGAAGAAGTCAACAAGTCGCTCACGGCCCTGGCCTTCGAACTGGACCTGGATCTGCGCGTGGTCCAGACCAATCACGAGGGTGAGATCGTCGAGACGATCCAGAATGCGCGTCAATGGGCGAACGTGATCATCATTAATCCCGCGGCCTATACCCACACCTCGGTCGCGATTCTGGACGCCGTGAAAGCCGTGGCCGTACCGACCATTGAAGTGCACCTGTCCAATATTTACGCCCGCGAAGATTTCCGTCACCGTTCCTACGTGGCCGGCGCAGCCGCCGGGCGCATCATGGGATTTGGCGCGGATTCCTATCTGCTGGCCCTGCGCGCGGCTAAGTCCCTGCTCTCCAAATAAACCGCATGAAAAACCCGCTGCTTGGCCACCGGTACCCGCGGTGGATGAGCCAGAATTTGTATTGGGCCCTGACGGCCCTGGTGGCCGTCATCCTGCTGTTTCCCCAGACCTATCTGGGCAAAGCTTCCTCGTTTTTTTTGTTGGGCGCCTTGCTGCTGGGCGGGTTGGCCTGGGTGCTGCTCGCCTTTGACCATCGCAAGCTCACGCCCCTGGGTTTCGGACCGCCTCTATTGTTTTGGCTGGCGGTCCTGGTCCTGACCGTGCTCGGCTCCAACGACCCGGCGGCCAGCATTAATCCCTTTGCCATTGACCTGGCCCTGGCCCTGCTGTTGCTGGTGGCATTCCTGACCGCCCGTACCGGCCAGAGCGTGCGACCGGCGCTGCTGGGATTGGTCGCTGTCGCCGTGCTGCTGGCCCTTTACGGCCTGTATCAGCATTTCATCGGTCTGGCGGAATCCCACCAGCTCCTGTTCGGAAACCGGCCGCCTGTGGGCGGCGTGGAACAGGACATCGCCAATCGCCTGGCCTCCCACCGGGCATTCTCGTTTTTTATATACCCCAACCTGTTCGCGGGATTCCTGGCCATGGTCCTGCCCCTGTCCGCAGCCCTGATCCTGTCCACCCGCCGGACGCTGCTGCGCGGGTTGGGCGGCGCCTCCCTGGCCATTTTGGTACTGGCCCTGTATGCTACGCAATCATTAGGCGGTTGGGTCAGCGCCGCGGCCGGGATGGGCTTCTTCCTGTTTTGGTGGCAACGACGGCAGCCGGGATCCCAGGCCCGGTTCTGGCGCGTTTGGGCCCTGGCCGGACTGGCGGCTGTCCTGGGTTTGGTTTTAATGGTCCTGGAACGCAATCCACAGCAACTGAGCGCGGATTTTATCAGCCGCCTGGCGAACTGGGGGAGCAGTCTCAGCATGGCCTGGGATCACCTTCTGCACGGGACGGGCCCGGGCTTATTCGGCACGTTTTTTCCGGATTACCAACAGGATGCCGGGTACTATGTCCGCTATGCCCACAATTTTATTCTCCAGCGTTTTGCGGAGACCGGTTTGCTGGGTCTGGGTGCGCTGGGCTGGCTGCTGCTATCCCTGGGCCGGCGGGTTTGGGGCAATCTTTCCCGCCCCCTGGATGAACAACGGGCAGCCCTGACCTGGGCCCTGGCAGCCGGCGTCCTGGCCGGCTTGCTGCACGCCCTGGTGGACATGGATTTCAGCTTTCTTAAAACCAGTCTCGTCTGGTGGTTCCTGCTGGGTACTCTCCTGGGACTATCCAGGAAACGCGAGGTGTCCGCGCCGTTGCCGGCCGCTCCCTTTGAAGCACTCCTGCGCCTGGGGATAGCCGCGGCCGGCCTGCTGGTCCTGTGGCGGGGTGGTAAAAGCCTGCTGGCCGAAGGATTGCTGTTTTGGGGGACCGGCCTGCTGCTGATTCTTTTTTTCGCGTTTCGTCTCGGGTCCCTGAATTCCTGGGGCCAATTGGCACGCCGGCTTCCCCTGCGCGGTTCGCTGGCGCTTCTGTTCGTATGGGGAACGCTGTCCACCTTGACCTCGGCCCATCCGGCCGGCGCTATTCCGGGATTGAGCCTGGGCGTGGTGGCCCTGGTTTTTTTCTGCCTGACGGTCCTGACGCCGCGTGTGGGCAGTTTCCTGATTAAGGTCCTGGCGCTGGGTTCGGCCCTGATCGCGGTCACGGCGCTGGTACAGGTGGCCGGGCAGCCCGGCGTTCGGGTTGCGGCCGGATGGCCCAATCCCAATTTGCTTGCCGCATTCCTGTCCATGGGCTTGTTGAGCAGTCTGTCCATCTTGCTGTTCGGCACG
Source organism: candidate division FCPU426 bacterium (assembly GCA_030619365.1). Taxonomy (GTDB): domain Bacteria; phylum Oederibacteriota; class JAAXVQ01; order JAAXVQ01; family JAUVAV01; genus JAUXBQ01. Next base: position 21,431 of record JAUXBQ010000004.1, read on the forward strand.
CACAATCTGCACTTGCGCATGGGGGCGGCCCTATGCGCGCTGCTGGCCTTTTTCGCGCTCCTGTCCACCGGCTCCCTGGGTGGAGTGCTGAACCTCCTGGCCGGCCTGGCCATGCTGCTGGCCTGGACCAAGCTGCGCCGGCCCCATTATTTCAAGCTGGCCCTGGTGGGGATCGCGCTGATGGGCGTCCTGATTTTTTTGCTGCCGTTTCCCATGGGCGGGCGTTTGGTTGACCTGGGGGATTACCGGGGACAAGCCTACGAGCGGGTGCAAATGGCCAAATCCGCCCTGCACATGGTTCGCGACCGGCCGTTACTCGGCGTGGGTCCGGGAAACTTCGGCAAAGCGTTTGAGCGCTACAGCTTTCCCAACATACGGGGGCTGGCCCGTTATGGGAAACGCGCGAACTTTGCCCATAACGAACTGCTCCAGGTGAGCGCGGTCATAGGCCTGCCCGGCCTGGCGCTGCTGCTTTGGATCATTTGGGTCCTGGTCCTCTACTTCCGGCGCCAATGGCGTGCCCTGGCCCAGGGAGAGGCGGCTTTTGAAGCGGGGGAGAGCATGGCCCGAATCGCCGCCTGGGCCGGGTTGACCGGCGCGGCCGCCCAGGCCCTGGTGGATTTCAATTGGCACCTGCCCGCGCTCCTGATTTGGGGCGTAATCCTGGCCGGCATTGTGCTTTCACCTACCTGGCGCCGGCGTGAATCCGGGTGGGGATTTTTCTTGCCCTTGAGAGAGTGGCCCCAGCAGCTTCGCGGTCTGGGCCGGCAGCCGCTGGTGGTCCTGCTGCTGTTGACCGTGGCCTGCGCGGCTCTGGCCGGCAGCCGGCCGCTGGTCGGCAGCTACCTGGAAAATCTAGGCGAGGCGTATCAGTACAAGCAGGATTTGAAGGCTGCTGACCGCTCCTTTGAACGCTCGCTGGTGGTTCATCCCTTTTCCGCCAAGGTGTATGACCGCTTGGGACAGATCCGGACCGATTTTTACGGGGTGCTCGGTTCAAACAATTGGTACCAGCTCGCGGAATGGGCGTTTCAGCGGGCCCTGGTCCTGGATAACCTGGACCCTTATATTCACCGTCATTTGGGCGCTCTGTACGCGCTGCGGGCTGTGAAAATACCCGAATCCGAGCGTGCCCGTCGATATGACCAGGCCGAACGCCAGTACCGGAAGGCCATTATCAAGGCGCCCAACACGGCGGTGTTATATTTTGAATTGGGGAACCTGTTGCGGGACGCCGACCGTTTGCTCGGCGCTGAGCGGGCCTGGATAGAAGCCCTGGACCTGGAGCCGAATTATGCCGCCGCCCTGAGCAATTTGGGCGTGGCCCAGGAAATGCGGAATGATTTACAAAAGGCGGAAACCAGTTTCCGGCGGGCCTTGGCCATCAAAACCCTCGCCCCCGGCGCCCAGGGTAAGTACGAATTGGAGCTGCTCTCCCTGAATTGGGCCGTGGTTCACTATAATTTGGGCCATTTATTGGAGCGCCAGGGGCGCTGGGCCGAGGCCGGGGCCGAGTACCAGCAGGCCTTGACCATGGAGCCGGATAACCTCTTTACCCGAAAACGATTGGAAAATCTGCGTAAATTCTTGCCATGAGCCGGGAACCCGAAAACTCCCCTTCCAGTCTAAATTTTAGACCATCCGACAAAGCGCTGATTGAGCGTACCCTGAAGGGCGAAAACGGCGCTTTTGACATGCTGGTTACCCGTTACCGCGACCGGGTATTTTCCCTGGCCTATCATATGCTGCAAAACGCGTTCGAAGCGGATGATGTCGCCCAGGAGGTTTTTGTCAAAGCCTACCGCAATCTGGGCAAATTCCGGCAGGAGGCCAGCCTTTTCACTTGGTTGTACCGGATCGCGGTGAATGAGATTTACACCCGGACCAAAAAGACTTCGCGTCGCCGGGCTTTGTACGAAAACGCTTTGCAGGAGAGCAGCCGTCTTCACGCCACGCCTCTGGCCTCGCCGGAGGACCTGGCGCAATCCGGGGAGTTGAAAGAGATGATCTTAAAAGCCATCAATCAACTGGATCCGCGCTTTCGGCAAGTGCTGATCCTCAAAGAGTTGGAAGGGTTGGAAGTGGGGGAAGTGGCCCGTATTTTGGGTCTGCCCGAAGGCACGGTGAAATCCAGGCTTTTCCGGGCCCGGGAAGACTTAAAGCGCATCATTCAAGCCTGGAATCAGGAGCTCTAGGAGAATGGGATTGAAGATCTGGTGCGGAAGATGGCGGAAGCAAATCGCTGCCAAACACGCGGGACTGCTTTCAGCCCGGGCGCTGGCGCGGCTAAACCGGCATTTGGCTGATTGCCCGGAGTGCGCCGCGGCCGAGCAGTGGGAACATGTCCTGGATAAAGTCCTGAAGCAGAATTTTACCCGGCAGGCGCCGGAGTCTTTCAACCGCGGGGTATGGCAACGGCTGCAGGGCTTGCCCGCGCCCTGGCGTTTGCGCTGGCGCTGGCTGCCTTCCACCCTGACCGCCGTGGCCGTGGCCGCGGCCGCAGCCGCCATGGTGGTGGGAACCTACCGCACCTTGCAGATCACCCAGCCGCGGGAATACCATGAACTGGCCCAGGAACTCACACCGGAGGCGGACCTTGATGAACCGGTCATAGCTGAAATGGTAAAAGATCAGCCCAAGGCGGAAACCACCAGACTCCCGAAAGCTGCTGTTTCAGAGGCAGAGGCTCCGTCAGATGTATTGCTGTCCCCGGAAGTCGCGCCCCAGCCGGAGCTCGCCCAAGCCGGGCCGGTTCCGGAGAGGGAGCAACCGCAACCCGCGCCAAAGCGGTTTCGCGTCCCCTATTCACGAGGCGGTCTGCGCAGCGCCGGACCGGTAACGGGAGAACAACGCGCTGCGGGCGCCGCGGCCAGGGCGCCCCAGGATTCCACCTATCGCATCCAAACCCTCAGCCAGGTGCGCCTGCTCAGGAATAAAATCCATCTCAATCGCGGCGAACGTTCGCGCCTGGAATTCGTCATGGATTCGCCGGGACGGGTTTGGGCAAAAGTCTTTTCCCGGGAGGGCCGCCCCGTGAAAACGATCCTGGACGGAGAATTGCCGGCCGGGCCCCAGTCCCTGGAATGGGACGGCACCACGGACAGCGGGCAAAAAGTGGCCAGCGGGATTTACGTGCTCATGGTGGGCGGCGATATCAAGGAACGCCGTTTTAAGCTGGTGGTGATCAAATGACCAAGCATTGCAAATGGCGGAGGACAAAATCTTATTCTGTTGCTAAACTAAAAGATGCCAGGATCGGCGGGTGAAGCACATGCGAAAAAACGGATTACTCAGC
>JAUXBQ010000106.1 GCA_030619365.1 candidate division FCPU426 bacterium
ATAAACATTTGCCAGTCCGGTGACGAGGTCGTGTCCTCGATAAAATTGTACGGGGGCACGTACACCATGTTTGACGCCATTCTGCCCCAGTTTGGCATTAAAGTGAAGATGGTCGATCCCCTGAAGCCCGCGGAATTCGAAAAGGCGATTACCGATAAAACCCGTGCCGTCTTTATCGAAATCATCGGGAATCCGGTGCTGGATGTGACTGACATTAAGGCGGTCGCCAAGGTGGCCCAGGCCCACCATCTGCCCCTGATCGTGGATTCCACTTTCACCACGCCGTATTTGATGAGGCCCCTGGAGCACGGCGCGGATATCGTGGTCCACTCCCTGACCAAGTGGCTCGGCGGGCATGGTACGGGCATTGGCGGTATTGTGGTGGACAGCGGAAAATTTGACTGGACGGACAAGAAGTTTAATTTATTTAACAAGCCGGAAACCAGCTATAACGACCTGCGTTTCGGGCATGATTTGGGTGAATTGCAGCCTCTAGCCTTTATCCTGCGCATGCGGCTGGTGCCCCTGCGCAACCTGGGGGCCTGCATCTCGCCGGACAATGCCTGGATTTTCCTGCAGGGCATTGAAACCCTGCCCCTGCGCATGCAGCGTCATTGCGACAACGCGTTGGCTGTGGCCAAGCTGCTGGCCAAACACGCCGCGGTCAGCTGGGTACGGTTTCCGGGCCTGGCCCAGGACCCCAGCCACGCGGTGGCCAAGCGGCAACTCCAAAACGGGTTCGGCAGCATGGTGGTGTTCGGGATCAAGGGCGGCTTGCAGCAAGGCCGGCGCTTTATCGAGGCCTTAAAGCTTTTTTCGCATTTGGCCAACGTGGGGGACGCTAAAAGCCTGGCCATTCATCCTGCGACCACCACGCATTCCCAACTCTCTGAGGCGCAGCAGCAGGAAGCCGGTATTACGCCCGACCTGGTGCGCCTCTCGGTGGGAATTGAAAACGTGGACGATATTCTGGAGGATATCAGCCAGGCGCTGGTTCAGTCGGCCGGCTGAAGAGGAGGCCCGGTTTGAAGCGAGCCATTGCGCTATATTCCGGCGGGTTGGACAGTACGCTGGTCATTGCCCTGATGAAACGGGCTGGTGTCGATGTCCTGCCAATCAACTTTACCTCGCCCTTTGGCAGCACGCACGGCTTGGCCGGGGACGATAAAAAAGCGGCAATGATTTCGGAGACTTTCGGCCTCACGCTCCGGCAGGAACCGATTGACGACGAACTGGTCGCCCTGGTTAAAAGTCCCCGTTTCGGATGGGGCAAACACCTCAATCCCTGCATTGATTGCCATCTGTTGATGATCCGGAAAACCAAAGCCTTGCTCCAGGAGTTGCAAGCCGACTTCGTGGTGACCGGAGAAGTTTTGGGGCAGCGGCCCATGAGCCAGCACCGGCAGGCACTGGCGATAATCGCTAAAAAATCGGAGCTCGAGGGGCGGTTACTGCGGCCCTTGTCCGCCAAGCTCCTGACTCCCACGCTGCCCGAAACCGAGGGCTGGGTTTCCCAAGAGAACCTGCTGGACATTTCCGGCCGGGGCCGCAAACGGCAGTTGGCGCTGGCCAAGGAAATGGGCGTCGAAACCTTTCTGCCGCCGGCCGGCGGGTGTCTGCTGACGGACGCGGGTTATTCGCGCAAACTAAAGGACCTGCTGGCGGAGGACATGATTACCAGCCGAAATTGTGGGCTGATCCGGTTCGGGCGGTATTTTAATTTGGGGAATAAAGCGAAACTCGTGGTGGCCCGGAATGAGCAGGAGTGCCTCTCCTTGGAAGGGCAGGCCCGGCCCAATGATTTATTGTTTTATCCCGAGGATGGCCGCGGCCCCACAGCCGTGCTGCGCGGGTCCCAGTTGGCGAACCATATTGAGAAAGCGGCGTCCATCGTGGCTCACTATTGCCGGCACACGCCCAAACCGGAAATTACGGTGCAGGCCATTACGGCCGGGGAGCGTTCCCGCTTGCGTCCCCCGACCCTGCCGGAAGCTGAACTCCGTGCCTTATTGATTAGTTGAATAAGCCTTCCCAGGCCACGACCCGGCGCCAGGCTTAAATCATTATGGAGTGGCGATGGTAAACTTTCTGCCAGGACGCTACCGCTGGATCGTGATCGCCGCGCTGTTGGCTGTTTCGTTCCTGGGGTGGCGGCTGAAACATGGGGTCAAGCTGACCCAATCGCGCGAGCTGCTGGGGACCCGCGTCTCTCTCGTATTGCTGACACGTGACCAGGACCAAGGGCGGGCCGTGCTGGCCCGGGCTTGGCAAGCCATCGAAAGCTGGGACAAAATTTACAGTGATCGACGGCCGGACAGTGAATTATGGCGGATCAATCAGCAGGCTGGGCAGGACTGGGTGCGTGTCTCGCCGGAGATGGCGAGGATTATTGACCGGGCCTTTCACTGGCATCGGCTCACGGACGGATTGTTTGACATCACCGTGGGCGGGCTGGGCGAGGCCTGGGGGTTTAAACAGGAATCAGATCCGGGCGGACCCCCGTCGCGGGAAAAGATCCAGGAACTTCTGGCCGTGACCGGCATGGATAAACTGGCTTGGGAGCCCCAGGTGCGGCGCATCCGTTTTAAGATCAACGGCCTCCGCCTGGACCTGGGTGGCATTGCCAAGTTGGAAATACTCCTGAACCTGAGAAAGTTTTTCCGAGCCCAGGGTGAGCAATATTATCTTGTGAATCTGGGCGGGGATGTCCTGGCCGGTGGGCGAAGGTTTCGTAAGTGGAAGGTGGGCATCACGGATCCCAGCCACCCGGAACAATTGTTCACGCGCCTGGAAGTCAGAGAGAGCCTGGTACTCACTTCAGGAGACTATTTCAGGAAATTCAGCACAGGTGAAAAGACCTTTCACCATATCCTGGATCCCCGTACCGGTTATCCCCGGCGGACAGCCAAGGCCGCCACCATCATCATGCCCGCAGACCATCCTGAACCAATGCCCTCACTCGTATTATTCCTGCTGGGACCAAAGCCAGGCATCAATCTGCTCGAGTCGCTGCCGGATATGGAAGGGTTCCTCCTGGAAGGGGAGAGAACGTATTTTTCTTCTGGAATGAAGCGATTTTAACCGATATAATTATTATTCTTTTTCGAATGTAGAGACGCACGGCCGTGCGTCTCTACCGACAAACGCGAACGCCATGGGTTAAGGCGGAATACGTCCCGGCCGGGACGAAATCGTTGGTAGAGGAGTGCTGATCATGAAACAGGTCCTGGCATTATTGGTTATCTTGGGCGGACTGCCGGCCTGGAGCGCGGCCGGACTGACCGCGGATGAAATCATTCAGCGCGTGGATGACAACCAGGTCTTCACCACCCAATCGTTCACTGCTACCATGAAGATTACAAAAGGAAAGCGCACCCTGACCAAGAATTTCTACGGCTACGGGAAGAAAGACGGGCAAAAATCCTTCATGGAATTCACCAATCCCGAGGATAAGGGCGTGAAGTATCTTAAACTCGAGGATGAGATGTGGATCTATTTTCCGGATGCCGACGATGTCTTGAAAATTTCCGGGCACATGCTGCGGCAAGGCATGATGGGCAGCGATCTTTCCTATGAGGATATGCTGGAAAACGAGAGCATCGAAGAGCGCTACTCGGCCAAGCGCCTGGAGGACCAGGTGGTAGGCGGACGTCCCTGTTATGTGGTTGAACTCACGGCCCGGAAGCCCGAGGTGACCTATGAAAAGCAGGTGATTATTGTGGACCAGGGCTGGTTCCTTCCCGTGAAAATAGAACTGTACGCCCGCGGCGGGCGGCTGCTGAAAAACATGACTCAAACCAACGTGAAAAAAATCAATGACCGCTGGGTGCCCTTCGAGATCGGGATCCAGGACACGCGCAAACGGAATTCCCTGACCACCATGAAATTCGAGAAAATCAGCTTTGATGTTGGCGTGCCAAAACGCGCGTTCACCAAAGGGTATTTAAAACGCTAACCCGCAAGGGCGGGATGACCCCGCCCCTACAATGAGGAGGCCATGTCCGCCATGCTACGCAGATTCGGAGTATTGCTGATCTTTCTCGGGAGCCTGATCCCAAGTGTTGGTCAAGCCGGGATTGACCTGTCCGGAGCCATCCGGAACGATACCGTGCTGCTGGCACAGGGTAGCGACACCCTTTTCTTTGATATTTTGGAGAGCCAACTGGTTTTGCAGCGGAAGACCAATGACTGGCGTTTTTACAGCGACCTACGGGTATTCCTATACGCCGGGGATATACAGGAGATTGGTCCGGAGATCGTGGAAGGAGTTGATTTCATTACGCTGAGGATATTACGGGGATTTATCCGCTATTACACCGAGTATGGGGATTTTACCCTCGGCAAGACGTACATCAATTTAGGCATCCCCAGCGTGTTTAATCCCTTTGAGCTCGACCGGGACGTCAATGTTACGGACCTGAGTTACACCAAGGAGGGCATCCTGGCTTTGACTTACGAGGTCCCTTTCGCACCGCTTTCCGGCGGTAAATTTTATGTCAGCCCCGAGGCCGACCAGTCCGAAGTATCGGCGGGAATGGATTTATATACCAACCTGGGTAGTTTTGACCTGGGCCTGGTTGCGGCGCGCACGGGCCGGGACCAGAATCTCGCGGGGGTATATTTCAAAGGTGACGCGGAAGTGGAGCTGCAGGGCGCTTACGCGCTCCGGGCAGACGACGAATTCAGCAAGTACCGTTTCGAGGCCATGGTTGGCGCGGATTACAGCTTCTTTGAGGGGGAATGGTTGCTGGGCGCTCAATTCTATTATAACGGAAATGAAAATGAGGAAGCACAAGGCAATACGACAAACGGTTTTGCACAATTGGGGTATGCGTCGTTTTCGGATAGATATTATATATACGCTAATTTAATGTATGCTCCGGATGGGTTTTTTCAATTCCGTTTGGACGGCTTTGTTAATCTTGAGGATTACAGCGCTTTGGTGGTGCATACGCTTTCCTGGGTTTTGGCAGATGGATTAAATCTAAGTTTGCAGTGGATGATTCCAACCGGTGTGGGGGATACGCAGTATTCGCGCGAGGTTATTGGCAAGTATGTGATCCTGGCGCGTGTGGAAGCGAAATTATAGGGGCGGGGTCATCCCGCCCTTGCGGTCTACGGTAAATTGTTATTTTCCGAGGTCAAGGAGGAAAAACCATGCTGCTCGAAGTGAAAAACCTATTTAAAACCTATGTCAGCGGGAAATTGGGCGTGAAAGCGCTCCGGGACGTGAATGTCAGCCTGGCCAAGGCTGAGTTTACGGCCATCGCGGGCCCGTCCGGTTCGGGGAAGACCACGCTCTTGAATTGCATTGGCACCATTGACCGGGCGGAACAGGGGCAGATCATCCTGGACGGTGTGGACCTTATGGAAAAAACCCGTAATGAACTGGCCGCTCTGCGCAAGGAATATTTCGGCTTTATTTTCCAGACCTACAACCTGATCCCGGTCCTGAACGTGTTTGAGAACGTGGAAATGCCCTTGAAACTGCTGCGCCGGCTCAGCCAGGAAGAAATCCAGGAAAAAGTTTTGACCATGCTGGCCAAAGTCGGGCTCCAGGGCTTGGAAAAGCGGCGGCCTCTGGAACTCTCCGGCGGTCAGCAACAGCGCGTTTCCATTGCCCGGGCCCTGGTCAAACACCCCAAAATGGTCCTGGCCGACGAACCCACGGCCAACCTGGACTCCAAGACTGGTGAGGAAATCGTGGATTTAATGAAAGAGCTGAACCAACAGGAAGGCTCAACTTTTTTATTTTCCACCCATGATCCACTGATCATGAATCACGCCAAGCGGCTGATTAAAATCCGGGACGGGATGATCGAGTAATGAGGTACTTGCTCAAATTAGCGCTACGAAATATTCTCAGATCCAAGATCAGGACCATTTTAACCTTTCTAATTCTCTCCTTTGGCGTAGGGCTCTATATTTTGCTGGCCTGTCTGATGGCGGGTTTTGATGCGGCGACTTCGCAGAACGTGATTGACTTTGAGACCGGTCATTACAAACTCAGAAGCCAGACCTTTGACGAGGATACGCCTTATGAACAGGAAAATTTTCTGAGCCCGGCGCCCGCGATTGTGGACAAGGTGAGCAAATTGGATTTTGTGACCGGCGTAGCGCCTCGCGTGCAATTTCTGGCTGAATTGGACAATGGTCTGGATACCACCCCGATTGTGGCTGTCGGCATCGGCCCCACGGACAACCAGGTGTTTACTTTAGAAAATTTCATTCCCCAGGGCCGGCTGGAGCCCGGCGGGATTCTGGTAGGCCAGTCTTTGGCCGCGGATATGGGTGTGGGATTGGGTGATTTGGTTTATCTCACCTTCCGGGACGCGCCCGGCATGTTCACATCCATTGAAATGATGATTACCGGCTTGGTGAATTCTCTCAATCCTCAGGTGAACAAGACCATGGCCTTTATCAATTTGGATGAAGCGCAAAGCTATCTGCGCACTGACAAAATATCGGAAATCGCCATCAAGACCGATGACTTCACCAAGGTGGCGGAGTATGCGCCCCAGCTGCAGGCCGTGGTGCCGGAAACCGAGGTCTACAGTTGGCAGCGCCTGACCGCGGATTGGAACGCCATGATGACCATGAAACGGAAATTTCAGAACATCCTCCTCCTCATGATCATGGTGATCGGCATTGTGGGGATCGTCAACACCATGCTCATGTCCGTGTACGAGAAAAAACGGGAAATCGGGACCATGAAGGCGTTGGGATTCACGGACCGGGAGGTGAGCACTCTCTTCCTCGTGGAGGGATCGCTCATTGGCGTGATGGGCGGTCTGTTGGGCCTGGTTTTAGGAACCCTGTTTAATTCCTATTTTTATTTTGTGGGTTATGACATGTCCAGCTTTTCGGGCGAGCAGGGCACGGACTTTGGCATGCCGGTTATGGGTGTGGTCAAATCCGTGTGGCTGGTTTCCGCCTATGTGTATTCCATGATCTTTGCCTTTATGGCCGCGACTTTGGCTAGTTATTATCCGGCCAAAAAAGTGACCAAAATGGAAGCCATGGAGTGTCTGCGGACGGTGCAATAAATGCCTTCACCACAGAGACGCAGAGGACGCAAAGAAAGGAATAAGATAAAAAGCATAAAACGAAAGCGCATGTATTTTTATTAAATTATTTGGTCTTGTTTGGTTTTTATTTTATTCAGTCTTGTATTTTTTGATTTTCTCGGCGCTCTCAGCGCCTCTGCGGTGAAAGGGTTTTTAAAAAGGAGGTTGAAACCATGCTGTTCAAATTCGCTTTTAGGAATGTCCTGCGCAACAAACGCCGTAGTTTCTTGACCGCCTTGGCCATTTTCTTCGCCGCTTTGCTGGTCGGATTGGCGCAAGGCTTTATCAATGGCATGATCGATACCTACATGTCGGACTATATTGATTACCAGACCGGCAATGTCCGTATCACGACTGAGGAGTTTCTGGACCGCGAGCGCTTTATGCCGGTGGATGAATTGATTCCGGAATCAGACGGACTCAAGCAAAAGCTGGAAAAACTGGATCTGGCCGAGTCTGTGGAAGAACGTATTCGTTTTGGTATTTTACTGGGACATCAGGAAACCACGGTTCAGGCCTTGGGCATGGGTGTGGATCTGGAACACAACAGCTTTGAAATTAAGGACAAGCTGGTGGCAGGCAGTCTGGGCGCTACCGGCCTTTACATTGGCGATGGCCTGGCCAAGAAATTAAAAGTTCAGTTGGGCGATAAATTGCTCCTGGCCACCAAGACGTCTGAAGGCGGATTAAACGGCATTAAACTACGGGTGGCCGGCATTGTTCACCTGGGCATTGGCATGCTGGACAAGAAAGTATTTTTCCTTAGTCTGCAAGATGCCAAGCGATTATTGAAGATCTACGATAGCACGACCGAGATTTATATTTTCACAGAAAAAGAAAAACAGACCGAGGCCTTGGCTACCCAAGTCAAATCCAATCTGCCGGAAGGCTTGGTGGCGCAAACTTACATGGAACAGTTGGGGTCTTTTTATAGCTACATGGAACTCGCCAAGTTCATCTATTTATTTATAGAATCTTTAATTCTCTTCCTGGCTTCTTTTATTGTGATTAATACCATGATGATGGCCATTTTTGAACGTATGCATGAGATCGGCACTTTAAAAGCCCTTGGCATGTCCGACCACGAACTATTTGTGAATTTTACCCTGGAAGGGGCCTTGATCGGCGCGGCGGGCGGGATCCCAGGAGCTCTTTTGGGTTACTTGTTTATAATTATCCTGCACTACACGGGCATGAATTTCCAAACGTCTATGGCTTCCATTGATATGCCCATCGAATACATTATCTATCCCACCTTGAGTGTATTCGCGCTGGTCTCAGCCGTGCTGCTCAGCATTCTGGTGCCAGCCGTAGCTGCCCTGGGACCCGCGCGCTATGCACGCAAACTGCAGCCGGCTGAGGCATTGCGTAAATAAAGACTTTTGCTGGGCAGGTGGATTGTTTCAGAATGGGCCGCCTGCCCGTGCTTTTTGAAACATGTTCAACCATCCCCAAATGGTCGCCCCGACCGGAAAGATCATGGAACCACGG
>JAUXBQ010000215.1 GCA_030619365.1 candidate division FCPU426 bacterium
CTTGACCTCGAAATTCATGCGCTGCAGGACGTCGGCCACGCTCCGTTTTAGATTTTCACCGTGCTCAAAAAGCAGCGACTTGTTGCGCTGCAGCTCCCGGTAATTCTGAAACAGCCGTTTTTGCTCCCGCTCCGCGGACTTGATGCGCTTGACCGTGTCCTCGATCTTGCCTTCCAACTGCTCCTCGCCCGGCACGTGATACAGTTCCACCCAATCCGGCGTGATGGTCTTGGCCGGCAGACCCTTGGCTTCTTCGATCAGGAGGTCAATCCCCTCCTCGACCGTGAGCTTGGTGGGCGGCGGCAGCAGGTGCAGAAAATCCGACATGAAACGGATTTTCGGTTCGCCGTACTTGCTCTCCTGCTGGCGCACGCCGAAGCAGAGCGAAGCCGCCAGGGGCTTGCCGTAGCGGTTGAGGGCCAGGGGAAAGCTCTGCCAGAACACTTCCTCGCCGGGTTTCAGCTTGTTCTCCCGGCGCAGGCGTTCCTCTATGTAGCCCAGGCCCGCGGTGGAATTGAGATAACAATCCCAGCCGGTTACCTGGCGCAGGTATTCCTCAAATTTAGTCTCGCCTTCCACCTGCACGGTCTCGCCCCGGATCTCGGTAAAGGAAAAACCGATGGGAGACCAGTTCAGGTTCGACCACTCCGGCTCCATGGAGCCGTCGGGAAAATTCACGTAAGAACCAAAAGCCAGGAACGGCGCCAGGATGCAATACACTTCACCCTTGGAGAGCAGGAGGGTGAACAGCTGGGCCCGCATGCGGGCCAGGCGTTCCTTGTCCACGCGGGAGAGCTTGACCAGGGTCACGCGGTCGAGGGTTTTGAGGTTGATGATGACGATGTCGAAATCCGCCAGGTCGGGCCATTCGTCCAGCCAATCCACGCAGGTCACGGAGCGGGCCTTGGTCGAACCGATCACCAGCACCCGGCGCTGCCGCGAATCCAGGCGGTAACCGTCGCGCAGCAGATCCTCCGGCTTGCGCTCGCCGTTGCGCTCCGGACTCAGTTGAAACATGTTTTGGGATCTGACTCGTCCCCGCATGCCTAGCTCCCGTCTTGGCCGGGCGTCACATGCTCTCCGGCGCCTGGATGCCCAACAGCGTCAATCCGTTTTGGATTACGACCCGCGCGGCGTCCACCAGGGCCAGGCGGGCCCGGGAACGTTCCGGCTCGGCCGGATCGACCACCCGGCAAATTGTGTAAAAGCGGTGAAAACTGGTGGCCACGTCGCGCAAGGCAAAGGTGAGCCCGTGCGGTTCCAGCGCGCGCGTGCAATTCTCCAACATGTCGGGGTAAGCGACGAGTTCCCGCACCAGGGCCAGCTCTTCGCGTTCGGGCTGGTCGCCCCAGGCGTCCTGTTCAAGCGATGGCAGGGCCAGGCCCTCGGCCTGGGCTTTTTTGAGTATACTACAAATCCGGGCGTACGCATACTGCACATAGTAAACCGGGTTGTCCTCGCTGTGCTTCCGGGCCAGGTCCAGATCAAAGTCGAGGTGCGCCGAAGTGGCGCGCATCAAAAAGAAAAATCGCGTAACGTCCCGCCCCACGTCCTCGAGCAGATCGTCCATTTCCAGCAGGCGCCCTTCCCCGCGTTTGGACATGGAGATGGGGTTCCCGTGCTCCATGAGATTCACCTGCTGGACAATATGGACCGTGAACGATTCGGGTGCGTGTCCCAGGGCCTGCAGGGCGGCCCGCAGGCGGGCAATATAGCCGTGATGGTCCGGCCCCCAGAGATCCACCAATTCGGTGAACCCGCGCTCGAACTTATCGCGATGATACGCGATATCGGCCGCCAGGTAGGCCCAGTCCCCGTCGGCTTTTTTCAAAACCCGGTCCTTGTCGTCCCCGAAGCGCGTGGACGCGAACCAGACCGCGTTGTCCCGTTCAAAGACAAATCCGCGGGCCCGCAAGTCCGCGACGGCTGCCTCTATTTTTTTCTCTGCGTGCAAAGAAAGCTCGGAAAACCAATTATCGAAAACAACCCCGTATTTTTCCAGACTGATTTTGTGACGTTCGACCATCGCTTCAACGCCAAAATGTTTATGCAAATCGATTGCTTGCTCTGCTACGGCTTTAGCTAGTCTATTTTTTAGAGCATTCGCACTGGCGACGGCCACCTCCTGCACATAATCTTTTTCATACCCGCCCGCGGGCACGGGATAATCCCGTCCGGCCTGCTGCTCCAACCGGGCATACATGGATTCCCCAAGCAGGCGGGCCTGGCGGCCCGCGTCATTAATGTAGTATTCCCGGCTTACCTCCACGCCCTGGCTCTGCAAGATATTCGCCACCGCGTCGCCCACGGCCGCGGCCCGGGCGGACACGATGTTGAGCGGCCCGGTGGGATTGGCCGAGACGAACTCCAGCAGCAGCCGGCGGCTGCGGCCCGCGTCCGTGGTCCCGTAGCGCTCCCCACTCTGGCGGATTTTTCGGCATTCCTCCCGCAACACGCGAGGCGACAATTTGATATTGATGAAACCAGGTTTAATAGCCGTGACGGATGCAAAAAAGTCCTGATCCTTCGCCAGGACTTCGGCCGTGGCCCGGGCTGTCGCCAGGGGCGGCTTTTTGATCTGCTGGGCGCATTTCATGGCGTAGTTGCAGGAAAAATCCCCGAAATCCGGATTCGTTGGCCGCTCCACTTCCGGCGTAACAATGAACCCTTTGGGTAAAAATCCCTCTTGCTCCAATTGGGCAATCGCGTTTTGTATTTTTTGTACGACCTCAGCGGCTAAGTATTTCACAATCCCATCTCCTGACTTCAATATAATTCAAAGCAGATCACGAAGAACAATAAAAAATCAAAAGATAATCACGAAGAACACGAAGAGCTGACCACGAAGAGCACGAAGAAACAAAAAAGAAAAATTAAGGGGTAAAGGCATTTGGTCTTATTTTTAACCTTCCCTATTTTATTTTTTCCTTCGTGTCCTTCGTGTAAAATCTTTTCCTTCGTGCTCTTCGTGATCCTCTTTTTTTCGTGATCTTTTTATTTTTCGTGATCGTCTTTATTTCATCAATTCCCGGTAATCCCCGCCAATGACCACGGTGACGGTGGGATAGGACACTTTCTTGGGGATGACTTGGATGCGTTCCTCGTCCAGCTCCAGAACAGCGGCAATGCGCCGGGCCCAGGGCAGGTTGCCCTGCTTGCATTTGATGATGGTATAGGCGTAGTCAAAGCTGGGCGCATTGGTCGTGTCCTCGTCCTGAATGCGAATGCGTTTGTTCATCAGGCGCTTGGTCCCCCGCCCGGCTACGCCGGGCACGCCGCACCCGTTGAGTATCCGCACAATCGGCTGCTTGCCGCTGGGCAGCGGCGCCAGTACCCGCCGGGGCGTGGGCTTGGGCGTCACCTCGGCCTTGACCGGCTTGCGGTGGGAGGTCTTTTTTTCGCCTGAGACTACCGGCTCCGGCGTTCCGGCGTCCTTGTTTTGTTGACGCGGCAGCCGCCCCAGGGCCGCGACCACCCGTCGCAGACGGACACGGTCGGGCTCCCAAAAGGAGCGGCCGTTTAAATACACCGCCTTGCCGGGCAGAATCGCCCGCCGCCAGGATTCCCGGGCCGTGTTTTTCACTTCCATGGCCAGAAAAATCGCGGTGGGAAAGCTCAGGTTGGTCTCCACCTGCTTAAAAAAAGTATAAAAAGCTCCCAGCGTCCTCGGCAACTTAGTGAAGCGGGCCATTTGGCCCACAAAGGCCTGGAAGAATTCCTGTTGCCGCCGGATGCGCCCGATATCACCTTCCCGGTCCATGCGAAAGCGCACGTAGTTCAGGGACTGCCGGCCGTCCAACAACTGGTAGCCGGGTTGCAGGTTGATGTTGACGCCGCCGGCCTGGTCCGTATACTGCATGCGTTTGGCCACGTACAGCGGCACGCCGCCCAGGGCGTCTACCAGCCGGATAAAATTGGAATAGCGGATGTGAATCACGTAATGAACCTTCAGCCCCAGCAGCGTTTCGATCGAAGCCCGGGTCATGGCCAGTGCGTACTCCCGGCTCCCCAGTGCGCTGCCATAGGCGTACACCGCGTTGATTTTCATGGGCCCCCGTTTGGGCATGCGGATAAGCGTGTCCCGGGGGACGGAGAGCAGGGAAAGGCGGCGCGGCAGCGGACGCCAGTGAATGAGCATGATGGTGTCCGTATGTTTGGAATAATCCACGTCATCTGTGCCCAGCACCAGCAGGTTCAGCGAAACCGTGGAAAGATATATGGAACCGACCACCAGGAGCCCCAGCACCAGAAATCGCAGCAGGGAACGCCAGGCGGGCATGTCCCCCCCGGATATGACCCCGTCATCACGCAGGGAGTGGCTCCTGGCCGCCAAGCGCCGGTAGCGGTTGGGGCGGGCGGTTCTTTTTCGGGTCGAGCGAAAGATCACGCGCTGCGCTCCTCACAAACAGTCACACGGATATGGATAAATCC
>JAUXBQ010000007.1 GCA_030619365.1 candidate division FCPU426 bacterium
GCGGTCTCAGGCCCGGCTGGGAAGTGTTTTGTCGCTCTGCGTAGGCCATCTCCACTTTAGCTCGGTTTCTCCAAATTTGCTGTAAAAGACCGCAAATTATTCTGAAACCGAGCCAAGCTGTTTTAGAGGTAGGCTGGTACTCGAGCTCAAAAAAACTTCCCAGTCGGGCTTGAGTCTCTGGTTTTGAAAATTTATTAAAGTCGAGTTATGAAATTAAGGGGATTCAGTGTATTCACCTCGGATTCGTCAAGCTGATGAAGTCGCGAAGCGTTCGCAGCTTTTGCTGAGCGTGTGGCAGGATCCGGATTTCCGGGTCTGGACACGCGCCATTGCGCTGCTGGTGACGCTGACCTTTGTCCTGCCTTTTCTGACCTGGGCGTTTAACCGGGGAACATATGCGTCCAAGGCACAAACCGTCCAATACCTGAATCAACTCGTTGAGATCCCCAAACAATACGGCCGGGTCATGCACGCTTTTCAGGGCGGTGACCGCCTGGTCGTGCATATCCAGGACCTGCACTGCAATTATGAAGTACAGAAGCATATCGCTAAAATCATCGACTACCTGGCCGGCCGTCACAATTTGCGCCTGGTGGCGCTGGAAGGCGCCAGCCGGCCGGTGGATGTCAGCAAGCTTTCGACTTTCCCTGTGAAAAATGTAAAGCAAGAAGTAGGCGATTATTTCTTGCGTCAGGGCAAGATTTCCGGGGCTGAATTCTACGCTGCCCTTGGCCGGCATAAGATTGATTTGGTCGGCATTGAAGATGCCGAACAGTATAAGGCTGGCCGGGAAACCGTAATGACTTTTTTAAACAACGAAAGCCTGGGTTATGTTTGGGATCTGCGGGAGATCTTGGATGAATTAAAACCAACTATTTATTCCCGGCAACTGATCGCATTTGACGCCAAGACCTCGGGTTTTAGAAATGGCGAACTTTCTCTGTTTAAATATTGCCGGTTTTTGTATAAAGCCGCCAAGCGCCGGCGCTTGGATTTACAGGCGTATCCGCAATTGACGCGTTACGCCAACAGCCATTCAGAGCTTTTTTCTTCCTCGGTTGATCCGGATCAACTATACCTGGAAATTGATGAACTCGACCATCACCTGCGGACCTTACTCTACACGCATGCTGACCAGGAATCTTTGGATCAGCTCTGCCATCGTTTGGACATCATGGAGAAAATGCTGAATATCTCAGTGTCCAATAAAGAATTCGCTGAATATCGCGCGCAACCCTATTTGTTTAAAATCAACACTTTCCAAACTTTTATCCGGAATCATGATCAGGCCGGGGAGATGGTTTTGGATCCAGAGGTATATGGTCTGGAACAGTATTTAAAGCAGGTGGAAGCTTTTTACGCCAATGCGGATCTGCGCTCACAGGGTTTTGTGCGCAACCTCTTGGAGCGCATGGATCAGAGAAAGACCAGTATCGCCGTCCTGGTGAGCGGCGGTTATCATACTCAACACGTGATTGACCTGCTGCGCATGCAAAACGTTTCTTATGTCTCGCTCAAAGCGGCCTTGAGCCGTGTGGATGTGGTGAATCCCTATTTTTCCTTGCTGCAAAAAAAGCGGACACCCTTGGAAAAACTCCTGGCCCAGAATCAAAATATCATTAATCTGCCCCCGGGTCATTTGGATCCTGTTTTTCAGGATCAGACGGACGTGAGCTTAAAAGCCTGCCTGGGATTTGAATTAAAGGACTTAAGTTTACGGCAATTTAAGTCCAGGTTTGGGCAGGCCATTTCCCGCTATACTGCCAACACCAAGCGTTTTGTTGCGGATCTGGACCAAGTGGTTAAAGGCAGAAAAACGCTGATAATGCCTTTTACAGGCGTACCCTTGGTCGTGGCCTTTTATCCCAAACAAAAACAGGCATTGATGCCAAAAAATTCCCTGACGCGCATGACATTTAAACGTGCGGAGCTGGCTTTTTATCCCCGCCAGGCGGGGGACAGCGATAAAACTGAGTCCCTGGAGCAATTGGAAGCCAGTCTGCGCAAGATGGAGCGTGAAGGTGAAATCGTTGAGATATTACAATCCCGGCTGCTGAAATGGTTGGTCATGGCCGGATTAATGATGGCCTTTTCCGGCGCCTGGCTGAAACGAATGTTGTCAAAGGCATCGCTGGATTTCCCGGCCTTGACTGCAAAACTCAAACCAGTGTTTTTCCGCACTGACGGCAGCGTGAAGCCGGTTTTTCAAATGAGCGTCGATTCATCGCGCGGGGCCATCGGACGCCATGCCATCCGTGAGGTCCAACCCCTTGGCGCCAACCGGCTTCGAGTGCTGGCCAATCCCTATACCCGCAAGGGTGTGGTGGATGAATCCGTCGAATGGGAATTTGTAGTGACTCTTGCGCCGCTTTCCGGGCAAATGGCGGCTGATTGGCGGAACGATCTGGAACTGTTCAGTACAATCGCGCAACAAAAAGACGGTCTGAGCGGGCAAGATCAACAGGTCATGGAGCAGATCAACGCCCGGGCGCGCGCAATGGCGCCGCGGACCGATGCGAAGCTGGATCTGCAAAAGGATTTCCAGGGTATGTATGTAATAGAGGACGTTACCGTGGTGCGAGGTCCGTCCAATGCGGTCTTGGCAGGTTTGAGCTGGAAGAGTGCTGCGGCTGTTGACCAGAACCTCATGCGTTATGCACCGGCCCGCGTGCGCCGGGCAGCTTTGCTTCATGAACTGGGCGAGGGAATTGCGGACCACGCCTATCTGCGCGGATCGGGAAAAAGGGCGCGGGCGGCCATGAAAGCCATAACACCCGAACAGATGGGTTTTGGGGCGCGTGCCCTTGGCCCGGAGGCGCAGGACGGACTGACGGATTGGCTGGAAGCCCTAAAGCAGGGCATTTTGATTTCTGAACATGCGTTCATACCCCGGGCAACCGAGGATGATATTCTCGAGTATATAGCTGCTTTGCAGGAGACGGCGGAAGCCCGCGGTTTACGCGTACAGATGAATCTTTCGGCCGCTACACCGGAACAGGCCGAGGCTTTGGAAGCGCTGGGATTGTCCGGCAGCGAGTCAACCCGTGACCAAGCGCTTTCAACCGTAAATAATAGCGACTTGCAGCGTGAGCTGGCGGCTGCCATTGATGTTAAAGCACCGGCTAATTGGCGGATGTACAGTGAAATTGCGGTAACCGCTGAACCCCCATTTGTCTTTAATGGCAAACGTACCTTGGTATTACAAGTCAAATCCAAACAATTTATCCGGCGAATGCAGGGCAGACAGGGAAAGCTGCCGCTTACAGTTGAGGATGTAAGGCAGGCGTTACATAAGGGCGAGTTGTGCCTGGCAAAATGGAACCTTCCGCTGGTCTTTTCGCATACCAACGTGGCGCGGGATGAAGCAACCTGGTTGATCACGGAAAACGAGTTGCGCGAACAACAGGCAGCCTGGCAGGAGGCGCGTCAGCCCCGGCTGGAAAAAAAGGCGGAAACACAAAAACGGACGCCAAGAACGGAGCAGCAAGCAGCGGAAGATGAAAGGGCTGCGCAACAAGCTGCCGAGAAGGAGGCCAAGGAGGAAGCGGCCCATGTTTTCTCGCGGGAACTTCGTTCTTTGGCGGAAAACGAATTGCAACGCCTGCTGGATCATCCCCTTACGCAAGCCTTGCAGGACAAAGACAGGATGACCCAATACCACGAACTGCTCAACCGGCTCAAACGTATGCGCATGCAGGTTCAACGCGAGGCCAAGCAGATGAAGCTCAAGCGCCAGGCAATGGTCTGGAAGCAGATTGACTACCGTTCTCTGATGAACAACTTCAATAAAATATTGAGGAGTATGCTTAAAGGGACCAAGGGCCTGACCCCGCGCCAGGTCAACACCCTGCTGGGACGTCTGCAACGCTATGAAGAAATAGTGCGGCAATATCTTTTCGGCATGGTCGGATACCATCACATTACTTATATGTCAGGCGGCTCCGTGTCTGACCCCCGGCTTTATAATGAGGTTTCCAACCAGGTGATCCTGCATGCTTCCGTGGTCAGCGCGGCGAATAAGCGCTTGATGACACTTTGCACCGAGCATTTGCTGCGTCTGGAAAAAAGCCCGCAGATGTACAAAACCAAGGTTCAAAAAGCCGAAAAATCCGGGGAGCCCATGCAGAGCGTCGAACAGGTCCAGGACCGATTGCAAAATGTCAGGGAGTCATTGGAAGGCATGTTCGGATTTTACGTCCGTCTGCAGGATCGCATGCCCGCGTTGTTCGCGACTTTGGGACAGGCTTATGGGGAGATGGCGGAAGCCGCGCGGGATATTCAGACCGGGTCATATACGCAGGCCCAGTTGCGCGAGGCGGTCTTTGATTTCTATGTTGAGTTAAGCGCCCTGGTGGCTTATGACTTTCATTTTTACTGGATGGAGGGTAATGAACGTCCGGCAACAGAATACAATCAGATGATCCGCCACGTGGTGGAAACTTCATCCGGGGTTTTCCAGGCCATGGGTTGGGAAAACATTGACGTTAAGGAATACTTCAATATACGCGGGGATTACGAGGTGCTGAGTACCTCGGAACAACAATTCAAGCTCCGGGCGCACGGGCAATCCATTCTGGGAGAGGATAAAACCGGCGCCATAGGCAAACCGGACGTGCGCGAGGTTCGGGTGATTGCCGAAGACAAGCTGCGCGTCCTAGGTGAACACTCAAGCATAGCAAAAAATCATCTTGTTTTTGAGAATCGCTATTCTAAAACCAACAAGGCCGACTGGGAAAGACCCCAGATAACTATGTTGGATGAAGTGAAAAAAATTGTTGGGGCTCGCAACCCCCAAACAATAAGCTTGTTGGATATAGGCTGCGGCGACGGCCAAGGCGGGTCATATGAATTAGCAACCCTTGGTTTTAAACGGTATGTAGGATTGGATTTTTCGGAAAATGCAGTGAAAGATTTTCGGAGCCGTCTCGGCGATTTGGGGTGGGATAATGTAGAATTAAAAAGTGGGCAAGCCGGGGAGTTTTTAACATTCCTTGAACAAAATCGGAATTCCTTTGATATTATCCATGCCCATTTATCGCTGCAGTATTTTTCGTGGGAAGAAACTCTGAGATTGTTTGAATTGGTGGCAAAACGTTTGAAACCAGGTGGACAGTTGGTATTTAAAGTCTTTTCCACCCACGAAACCAGTGACATGTCACAGTGGATTAATTTGGAGAAAAATATTGGACGACATTTTTATGATCGATCAACTTTGCATCGGGAGCACATCCGGCTTTTTTCTAAACAAGATATTGATGACCTCCTCAATTATGCAGGACTGAAAGCGGAGCAAGGACTGGAACAACAAGAACTTAAAGGCTGGCATAACCGGCCGTTTGTTGTTCGGGCGAGCAAGTCCTCTGATGATCAACTTAGTAAGATAGTGATTGACCGCAAGGAAGTGGCGATTTACCGCGGCGGCCAGCAGTACAACTTTGAATACAAGCCCATTGATCAGGAGACCATGCAGGGATATCAGTTGAATTATTACGGCGTAGGCGGGAAATGGGACGACTGGTCTGGTACGTCGGATATTGCTGCCTATGCTGAAAAAGATCCTGCGCGGGCATCACAATTGAACCTATGGGGTGTCACGATTAACAAATACAGTGATCTACGCGATAAGGGTCTCCTGCGACCTCTTCTCAATCTATTCTTTCACCTCTATCCCGGGGTCGAACGAACTCATCCCAATATGAGGAATCTTCTCTTGCAGGACATGCTCATCCGCAAGTATGGATTCGGCCCCGAGGAAGACGTGGAACCCAATGTTTGGATGCGCCGGCTTCCAAAGGGTGAACCAGGCGACACGGCCGTGCGGGCTCAGGTCTTTTTTGAGAACGAAGCGGCTCGTGAGTGGTTCCGGAAGTTTCCGCCCGACCTTAAAGAACAGTATGAAATCGTTTCGGCCAAGAATGCTGATTTTCTGCCGCTGTACCTGGGCACATCCCTGGTTGTAAAGGACCGGCAGCTATTTGCGGACGCGCAAACCCTAGCGCCGATTTCGGTCAAGCAGGCATATCAAGGGCCCGGCGGCATTATGCCCCGCGTTAAGGAATGGTACGTGAACCGGGGGAAGCCGGAGGAAGCGGTGCGCCAGGCCCGGACCGCGCGTTACGACCGCTGGATCGCGTTCTGGTTGGAAAACGGGATCGTCCTGGCCGGGGCCGGGCTGCTGCTCGGCATACCTTTGTTCATGGCGACCGGGGATATCTCCCTGGCTGCCCGGGCCGGTTACGCGCTGGCCTGGCCGGCCTTTTTCGGACTTCATTTTCTCAGGAACACTGCGGGCGAGCGCGCGCCGCCGTTCGACCGTGCGCTGGCTGGTTTTATCACTGTATTTAATCTGGGTCTGCTGCTCCTGCCCCTGTCTTTTCCGGTCATTCTGGCCGGTTCCTTTCTCTCGCATTTCATTGTAAATCAATTGGCGCCGCCGGTTGTGGCTTTCTTCAGCGGCAGGCAGAAGCTATCGGCGCCTAAAGAGATTGAGAAATCGTTGTTAACCGGGGTTGAAGCAATAACCGCGCGTCTGTTGAATAACCACATGCTAGAAAAAATCATACAGCGCCGCCAAGATGCCGGGCGTCAGGCCAGAGATAGAGTGTATATGGGATACTTTCTTGATTTTATCCGGCGGCCAGAAGTCGTGGAATTGCTCGGCGTTTCCGAGATTGACCAATGGTCGGATCAGAAAAAAATAACCGAGTTGAACCGGCTTTTAGAGGACTTCGGAGAAATTCTCGGCAATGTATCCGGACCCGTGGAAGCATTACTACAAAGAGAGACTAAAGGTTATGATGATTTCCGCCAGGCGTTTGCTCATGGTGCGAATTGGTTCACTGATGAAAGATTTTTTAATTCATTTGTGAGGAAATTAAATCAGAAAAAAACTGCTCAAGAGATGCGGCGCATTGGGTCGGTCGTCCTTTCGAGAAAAGACGAAATGCTTATACAAGTACGGATGTTCTACCTTTTGCTGCATGCGGTGGAAATTTATTCCCGGCTGAAACCAGATTTGCTGGACAAGGCGGTAGCAAAATCGCCTGAGGCCGGCGCCCCGGGAAAATTCCAGGTCACGGGCGTGCGCCAACTCCTGGTGCCGGTCTCTTTGTTGTGGTTTAAATTCAGAATTACCCGGACGCGGGCCTACCGGGAGTTTATGCGGCAAAGAAAACGCGAAGGGTATCCGGCCATGCCCGGCGCCGCCGGTCTGCTGGAAAAACTCGCAGCCGCACGCGTTCCCCTCTACCTGGCCACGGCTTCGTCCCAAGAGGAAATCCTGCCTTTGCTAAGCCGGCACGCCCTGGCCAAATATTTTAAAGACCGAATTTTTGATATCCGTTACCCAAAAAGCGACACCCTGGCCCGGGCGCACCGCGAAAACGAAGGGCCGGGGACCGTGGTCATGTGGGGCGACCGGCAGATAGACATGCAGGCCGTCCAACAGGTTCCGGACACGATCGGCGTTGGCCTGGTCTTGAACCCGGAGCAATCCAGCCTGAAGGAATACGGAGCCGAGGGCTTGATTCGGGATTTTTCAGAAGTCCGCTGGGAGGCAAAAACGCGCACTTTGCGCTGCCTGGACTTGCTCACCGGGCAATGGGTGGAAATACTGAACGTCAAGGCCATGGTGTTCGATTACGACGGAACCCTCGAAGACAATCAGGCAGATGTTGTGGAAATGTGCGGGAATATCGCGGCTGAACTTTTAGACGCGAGGCCAGGAACGTCGGAATACGAGCAAGCCTATCAAATTGGCGTCAGCACAATGGAATCCACGCGCGGGTCATTGAGACAGGATGGAATTCCCCGCCTCTATTACCAATTAAGCGCGGCTCGCCAAAAGATGTCCGGCCAAAAGGCGCCAGGCGCCGTTTCCCGCAGTTTAATTGACCCGCTTGGGAAAATCGCGGTGGACACTTGGGAACCCAGTGGCAAAGGTCAAATCATAGTCAAGGGACGGTTATACGGGACGAATGGGCAGATTCTGAAATCCCGAAAAGCACGCGTGGAACTTTGCGTGAACTTCGCGCGATCAGAATCCGGCGAAAGGGATCGCCTGAAACAAGCGTTAGATGCTTACCAGAAGGTATTGCGTGAGAAGACGGACTGGTATGGACAGGACAAAGCAGTGCTGATTGACATCATCGACGCCTTGCAAAACCTCCGGGCTGCTTCGCGGGCTCCATTGGCAGATGAGTTGAAGGGATTCGGCGTGATTACCAAAGTCGAGATCATAAGAGGCCCGCCGGATCTGGTCTTTTGCGGCCTGGGACTGCCCGGCGCCGTGCTTTTAGATGCGCGCCTTTTTACAGCCTCTTTGCCTGTTTTCCAGGCCGCGCTCTTGCATGAACTGGGCGTAGTACTCAATGATCCGAATATAGATCATCCTTTTTTGCGCGGCCTGGGCAAGCGTGAGCGCGCTAAACGTAAACGCGCCCTGAAACCCAAACAAGCCGGTTTTGTGGCCCGTATCCTGGGCAACGACGCTCAGGACGGACTGACTGCCTGGCTTGCCAGGGAGAAACGAAGCCTGGAAGTCTTGTGGGAGGCGGAAGTTGCCCGGCAGCAAGCGCTCAGTGAGGTCCAGCCTGATTTAAAACAATTGGAAGCCGAGCTCCCTGGCGCTTCGCAGGATCTAAAATTCAAGGAAAAGCTGACTACGTTGCTGAATAAAATGCTTAACCCAAAAGGTTTAGAGCCTGTCCGGGAACCGGTCGAAACTTTGCCGAAACCAGATGACTATCTAAAAGGCATGCCCAGCCAGGATGAAATTCTGAAGATGCTGCTTAAAAGATTTCCTCAGTGGCATTTGCTCGAAAACTATCTAGATAGAGACATAGGCCGCGAGGGGATTGATTCTTTTGAACATGGATTAGAAGTATTGTTTTTATTTTGGCTGCTGCATGATGGGAAATATTCCGAGCAGGAAGTATTGGAAGGAATTGTGGCCGCGAGATTGCTCGATTTTGACATTCGCGATCCTATAACACCACCGAAAGTTGCCAACATGCTGTTGCTTTTAAAAAATAAGGATTTGCAAGACGTGTTAGATAAGATGGATGTGGATGTGAAAGCCATTACCTTAATGATTGAACGTACAGATCATCTCTGGGATGAGAAAAAACAAAGTCAATTTGATACAAAACTAGCCGGCATACCGGAGGCCCAGAGGCAGGAATCAATAAAAAGACGGGCTGAGGCGCTGCAATTACTCGATAAAACCGCCAGAATGTTCACTTTGGATCCAGAGCAGAATCTGAAACGTGTTAAGGCTTTTTTAAAGCAGAAATTAAACGTAGTTTTGCTTCCTGGAAAAATATTGGCTGCGCAAAGAGAATTTTATGAGAAAGTCATGCAACCTCGAAACGCGGAATGTAAAGGCTTACTGGAAGAGCTGCCAGATTGGGCGCGGCAAAATTGGGAAAGCAATTGTGACTATTATAAAACCGCAGCCCAAGAAGTATCCGCTGAATTAAAGCCGGCGCCGGGCGCTAAGGCAAAAAAACCCATCCTTAATCCCGGAGTAGCAGTAGTTTTTATTGGTGCGCTGTTCGACCTGTTCCTATTATTCGCCAAAGTGGACTTTGGTATGGGCTGGGGAACCGGGCTTTCTCTATTCCTCCTGCCGTATTTCGCCTACCGTCTGCCCATGATGATCGGATATTTTAGAAAGTCCGAAAAGGACTCTTATGAATTAAGCGACTTTAGGGAAGACCTGGAAAAATTACAGGGCCTGCGGCTCAAGATTCCGGATGATTGGAATGACTGGATTAATCAAGAAACGGATCAGATCCCCGATGCAATTCGTAAAATAAATATCAAAACGCTTCATCAATCCCCCTGGCGGCTTCTGCTTTTGGGCGGAATACCTTCCTATTATCATTCCAAAACCAATACCATGGCTTTGCATAAAAGTTACGCTGCCAAACGAGAGAAACAGTGGCCGAACAAATTCATGCAAATAATAGAAGATGGGCTTGAGTATCACAGGTTAAAAGGAATTGCGCATGAACTGACGCATTATATGATTGCACAACAAACGCCGGTTTACAAGACCGGGTGGCGACGCATTCCGGGGCTGGCGTGGGTGATGGAGGAAGCGCGGGTTATTCTCACGGAACTGCGCATGAGGCGGACGCCCCGGCTTTCCCCCTATCCGGGGAAGATCTGGACCGTGGAGGAAGTGCTGGATTATTTCGGCAAGCAGGAGATTCCGCCCCTAATTACCGGCGCCAGCGGTTTTGTGGGTTCGCACTTGACCGATCAGGTCATAGCCGGAGAGCAACCGGTTATTGCCTTGTGCCGGTCCCGCGAGAAGATCGGTAATCTTAGCCAAGCGGCCCGGAGCCGGAATGTGTTTATTGTGGAAACCGGCGATTACCTGACCCTGGACAATCTGAAAAAATTCGAGCGCCTGGTCGCGCGCAGTCCGCTGATCTACCATGTGGCCGCCCAGCCCAACACCCAGGTCGATACCAAAGAAAAGGCCGTGACTACCTACCTGACCAACGTGTTTTTCACGGGTTTGCTGGCCTTTTACGCCAAAAAACACGGCACCCGGATGGTCTATGGTTCCAGCGCGCATATTTATACGCTCTATCCCGGCCAGTTCCCGGAAACCGTGAACGAAGAGACACCGCTGCCGATCTCGCCCGAGGCGGAAGCCTTTGTGGCTCAAGCGGAGCGGGATTTTGGGGCTTACATCGAGCGTTTTGCGCAGGACAGGGCCGAGCAGACGCCCGAAGATTTCGTATCCGGGTTTTTGGCGCAAACGGGCATTTTCGCCCTACTGGACGATCTGGACCGGCCCGCGCCTATCGAGTTGCGGCACGGGCTTTATTCGCTCTCGAAAATAATACCCGAAGCTTTTGTGCTGGGCCTGCCGGCCGGTCACAGCCTGGCCCTGCGGTTTACCAATGCCTTTGGTCCGCGCCAGCGCCCGAGCGATGTCCAGTCTATTTTTACCACCCGGATTGCCCAAAATAAATCGGTCTTCGCTTCCGGCGATACCCGCGACTATATATATATTTCCGATTCCATCACCGCCCTTAAGCTGGCCGGGCAGAAGCTCATGCGCCGGGCAGTGCGGGAAAACACGATGGTGCTTATCGCCTCGGGCCGGGCGCCGGTCAGCATGTCCGATTTGCTGAATGAGATTCTCCGCGCTTCCGATAGAACGGACGTTACCTATGACGTGGAGCCGGAGACGCCCCTGTTGCAAGTTCCGCGCATGCGTACGGACCAAGCCCGGGAGCTGCTGGGCTGGCAGCCCCAGGTCGGGTTTAGCCAGGGTATTCAGCAGATGGTTAACGATATCCGGGCGGAAATGCAGCGGGAGGCCGACCTCGAACGGATAGCGGGAGAATTAAACGCCTTGGGACTCGACGACGAAGAAGTGGCACAGACCATCGCCACCGTACGGAAGGCGCTGGCCAGCGGACCGTTACATATCAACCGCGTCCAGCCGGTGAAAATCGGAGTTTTGGGATATACGGACGAAGCCAAGCCGCTGTTGGGCGGCGATCTGGACCTCACCCGGGACATCGAGGTCAAGGGTGAAGTTGATTATGCGGTAGCGCTGGCCTGTCCCTTCTGGCGACGGGCGACCCATGCGATCTGCCTTTCTCCGGACAGACAGAGCGTAGTTTTAATCCAAAGAGCGACCCCGCCCTACGTGGGAACCTACGCCCTGCCCAGCGGCGTCGTCGGCCTGGAGGAGCCGCTGGAAAACATCGAACATGAAATCCAGGAGGAACCGGGCCTGGCGGAACCTGTACAAAGCAAACCCCACCTGATCTTCCTGCGGACACTGCTGGGAAGCGAGGACGTCCCGGGCCGGCAAATATTACATTCTTACTACGTGGTTCTCAGCGAGGACGAGTACCGGCAGGTTAAAATGCAGAGGCGGGCGCTGAATGCCGTTAAAGAGCGGATGACCGAAAATGAATTCCAAGCCTGGCTTAACCAGGTAAGACGCGGGGAACAAATTTCGGAAACAGGACTTGACGGCGAGGTATCGGATATTCAAATCGTGCCTATCGCTAAATTCATCAAATCGCGCAATTTCCGCATCCGGGTCAGTCAAAAATACCGGGATGGGACAAAGCGCCGGGCGTTCGCCTTTACGCCGGATACGACTCGGTATTTCGTCCAGACCGCGCAGGCGGATGAAACCGTGCGCCGCGGCCTGCTGACAAGGGCGGACTTGCGCCAGGTTCTGGCTTCCCGGAAGGATAAGGTCAATTATTCGGAACTATTTGAAGACAGATTTCTCCAACCTATGATCCGGAAGGGTGAATTTGAACGAAAAATCCGTGAGCAATTAGGCAAAACAGTGTTAGAGCCCGTATTCTCACACCACCGCTCCGTGGTGTCCTCGCAATTTGAGGTCTTGTCGAGCGAGGCCCTGGATTTCGTTGCCAAAATTCCGAAAAGCAAAGAAGAAACGGGCCTGGTTTTAACCCGGATAGGCCTGGAGATGACCGGGCAGGAGTTCGCGCAGTGGGTGAATCGCGTTCATAAAGGTAAGTATAAGGGCGCCCAAATTACAAACGATAAGTTGAGGGATTCCCGCGCCGTATTGCCGCCGATTGAGTTGAAAAATGTTTGGTATCAGATCAGGAACGAAAAAGGAATAATTGAAAAACGGAGGGCCAGGCGGCTTTATTATCAACCCAAGGCTGACCGCATCATCTACCAGGCCTTGGAGAATTATTATAAAGGGGGCGAGAGCAACAAGATCAAGGAGCTTTTAAATCAGGTTATTTTTAAAATACAAAACGAGTTATGGACCTATAAAGTTTACGAAATAGCCCATAACTTTACCATCAATTGGGGCGTGAATGACACGCTGGCGGGCTTGGACGCCCGCTTACTGGATTTTGGCGAGATGACCATTGAAAAGAAAAAGGCAATTCAATTTCTCGTAGATATTCAAGAAAAAGGCTGGGGGCAATTCTGGTACATCCTGAATCAGGAACATCCGCTTTCCCTTGTCAGTTTAACGGATGAAGGTATTGCCCGCTGGTTCTTGGGACGAGTGAAAGAGGAATTGACGGCGGAGAAACTCGAGGACTTCTGGGGGCGCAAATTACCAACAAGTACGCAAAACTTTAAAAACCTATTTAATCTAGGTTCGAATTTACTCGCGTACGGTGGATGGAGCACCCTGCTCAGCGCCGTGCTCCATCCACCGTACGCGCGGGCTTTACTGGACGTGGCAGGGCAATTGGATCAGTATTTGCAGGTCGGGACGTCCACGGTCCGCCTGGAATTGAAGCGACGTATCCTGCAGTCTCACCGGAAAATCCCCGAATCCGTAAAACGCGATTTCAAGGATCTTCTGGAACGCCTGGCCGCGGGCCAGGCCTCTTGCGTGGATCTGACGGGATTTTTTATCCGCAATTCGGGCCTGGCTTTCATCCATAAAACCAAAACCTGGACCCGCCTGGACGGCACGACCATTGACCGCAAGACCCATATAGTGGAGGTCAACGCGGCGCTGGATGCGCTTTTGGCCAGGCAGCGGGCGGAATTCCCGGCGCTTAGCGACCAAACGTTTGAGCAAGTTTCGGCCCTGGCCGCGCGCGTCAAGGCGGACCCGGCGTTGCGGCAGGCGCTGGCCCTGGCCGCGGCGCTGCACGATTACGCCATTTTGGCGGGCGGCGATCATTACCTCGAGGGCGCGGAATTGGCCGGCGATCTGCTAAACGCCCTGGGACTCGAAGCCCGCCAGACCGCCCTGGTCCAGGAATTGATCCTGCGCCATGATTGGCCGTGGAACCTCTCGGAACAAAGGAACCGGACGCAGTTGATCCCGGTTTTAGGCGAGGTCTTGCGGCCCGGGCATCTCCTGGCCGCGGTCGATGAACTAAGCACCACACCGGAGGTGAAGGACGATTATCTTGCCGCGCTGGGCCTGCTCGGCCTGGCGGATATCCAGGGGTCCGGAGACCGGGCGCTCATTCACCGGGTGGCGGCGAATATTGCGCAAGTGAGCCGCTATGACCGGCTGGTGGCCGCGGCCGCTCAGCCGGACCTGCTGAAGACCGCAGCGGAGGCCAAGGCGCCGGGTGATGAAGAAGCGCCGGAGGCCGGGCCGAAAAAAACCATCCTGAACCTGGGAATCCTGGCAGTGCTGGCCGGCGTGGCGCTGGACTTGATTTTTATGGCCGCGGGGGTGACCAATAACCTCGGTTTCGGCACCGGGCTCTCGTTCTTCCTGCTGCCGTATTTCGTGTACCGCCTCCCCCTGCTGGTCGGCTATTTTAGAAAAACCGAAAAGACTTCCTATGCACTCAGAGACTTTAAGAAAGACCTGGAAAGATTGCAGGGCCTGCGGCTCAAGATTCCGAATGATTGGCATGACTGGATTAACGGCGAGACCCAAAAAGTCCCGCCTGCTATAGATGAACTTGAAATAAAAACCCTCCGGCAATCTCCTTTGAGGCTTCTGCTTTTGGGTGGAATACCTTCCTATTATCATTTTAAAACCAATACCATGGCTTTTCATAAAAGTTACGCTGCCAAACGAGAGAAACAGCGGCCAAACGGGTTCATGAAAACAATCGAAGACTGGCTTGAATATAACAGGTTGAAAGGAGTCGCGCATGAGCTGACACATTATCTGATTGCTCAACAAGCACCTGTGCCAAAAGCCTGGTGGAATAAAATACCGGGATTGTCCTGGATAGCGGAGGAATTGCAAGTGATCCGGGCGGAAGGGAACATTGGACCTGCGCCAGGGGAATCCTGGATAAGTAAAAAAATTAAGGAAATAGCGGACCGATGGAAATCATCACTGCCGGAGATACATATAGTCTGGCTGCAGACGGAAGGTATGATTATCCGGATACCGACAATCATGCTGTCCCAAGGGATGTCATCCCGTGGTGGAGAGAAAAAAGTTGCCCCCGAAAATAAGCGGCAAAAACAACGAAATCACTCCGCCGGAATGTTCCGCAAGGCAGTGCGCGGCTTAGAGCGGGATTTGGGGCGGGGAATAGTTTTCGTGGAACTGGAAAAGTCTGAATTAGATATTCATCCGAATACCGATGAAGCAGAACAGCATATAAAAGAAGGACGGATTACCTGGGAAAAAATAGAAGATAGGATAATCGTGCGTCCTAAAGATAAGAATTTCGAGCAGTACGAGCAAACGCTGGGCGAAACCCGGGCAGGTCTGGCTGATGCCTTTTATGCAGTTATGGAGGAAAACCGGGAATATACAATCCAATTGGAAGGCACAGATGAAAATAGTCTTCGCTTGAATCGCGAGGAGGCTTTTCAGGGAATTAACGAAGGCCGTTTGCGTTGTGAGATTACAGATAAGACCATAAGATTGTATGTGATAGGGATAACTCCACAAGAGTACATACAGAACATTCATCAGGCACGCCTGGAAGCAGCTCAAGCATATTGGGGACTGCTTGAGAACAAGGAACGGGATTTGGTTTTGGAAATAACCGAACAAGAGCAAAAGGATATAGCAAAATTGTTAGAAGAATTAGGATCCCCGAATATTGAAGAAGCGAAAGAGGCAATTTCGCAGGGAGGATTACGTCACTCTGTGAGTCCGCTGGACGGGACTGTATGCTTGATGTTTGCAGGAATTAGTCTACAGGATTATTATAAAACCTTGCGCCAAAACAGGACCAGGAAAGCGGAGGAATTCAGGAAGCAATTATCCGAAGATCAGGTATATGTGGATTTAGAGAGTGATACGGAAGGTATTGAGTATACAGGCTGTAATCGGCCGAATGTGGCTGAGGCGCAGGCAGGCATTATGTCAGGAAAACTGGACTGGAAGCCTGGGACTGAACCAGGCAGCGTTATTGTCTATGTTATAGATATGGCAACAGCAGAATATTTTAACGAATTTCAGGAAAAGCGGGAAGCAGATGCCAAAGAATTTGAAAGGTCAATTAAACCGGGTCAGATATATGCGGAAATAGCAGGGGTGGAGAAAAAAGAACTCTCAGAGCAGATTGGGTGGCCGAATATAATTGAAGCTCCACGGCATGTCCGTCAGGGACGTTTAGTTTATACAGCCAAAGATGGAACCAGGCAGTTAGGTATTATAGGCAAGCACTCGGGATATTTCAACCTGCTGGAACGAGAAAGAAAAGAACTGGAGAGAAAGTTTTCTATTGCTTTGATCGAAAAAGGCCTGGTGTTTGTTGAGATAAGCAATGCCGGGAAAAAAGAGAAAGAAAAAGGTATCTGGCCGAATGTCTTTGATGCGGTTAACGATGTTCGCAAAGGCAAAGTGATACCTGAAATATCCGACAAGAAGATTTTGGTTCAAGTCATTGGAATGGATCCTGCCGATTATATCCGGAATATTGATGCCATTCGCCAGAAATCAGCGGATGATTTTTTAGAATTTATTATGAAAGCCTCACCGGAAATCTTGCGAAATGGAAGGGCTCGAGGAGCTCCGGAAGATATGAACGAACTAAAAAAAGCAATCAAGAGAGATGGTTTCGCGAATCATAGAATTGAATCCTGCCGTGCAATCCGGGAAGGCCGGATAGTATGGAGCTATGAAGAAGAAGAGCAAAAGTTTGCCCGGCATGTAGTTGGAATGCCGGTATCAGCGTTTATAAAAGAGATTATCGTATACCGGAGGGCTATGGCCAACGATATGCTCTGGTCCGCTCTGGACAACGGATTGGAGTCAATAGAAGTGATGGAAAGGCCGAGCGAGCAGACATTGGCCGACAAAACTGCTGAGCCGGTCGCGAAGAAAGAAAAAGCCCCGAAAAGGAGTATGTCCAAGGCAGAGACGAAAAAGCTTAAAGAGATAAAAAAAGAAAAAAAAGAAAAAGAAGAGGAAAGCCTGAGTCTGTATGAAGTCTACCGGAAAATCATGACCGGACTGGCAATTCTCCGGAAATTGCCAAATAATCAGATGCAACTGGAGCCTGTGGATCTATCCAGAAGCGAATTGCTTCAGTCAGTGAAAGCCGAAAGGGAAACCCCGTCAGTTGCGCGGACTCATGATTTTCTGGCCAGTGAATTAGAGAATGTTGAAATCGGCAAAGTTGTCCTAACGCAGGCGGAAATTATTCATGGACTGGCTTTTGACGTATTGCAACTAACAGATACAGAACCCGTAACCGTAGAAATGGCGCCTAAGTTTTCGGAAGACAAGTATTTAGCTGATTTGAAAGTTGAACGGGAGACTAGAACCAAGCTGCTGTTGGGCGACGAACTGGGCCGTTCTTTGGCTGCTTTTCTGAGGAGACATTTTGCCGGACAATCCGCGCTGGCCTTTGCGGATCTCGGCGCTGGACCGCGCGCCGAATTCGGCCGCAACCTGCGCAGCCTGTTGGGGCAATTGGGATTTAAGGTCTCCTTGGGAATCAGCGTGGAGCAGGGCATCATTGACCGCTCGGCGCCCGAGGAGTTGCTTGTGCAATATGCCAATATCCACGATCCAGGGGAATTGGCTGCCGTGGGCATTAACCCGCAGGCCCTGGATCTGGTTTCACTGAATAATATCGACAATAATGATCTTATAGCGCCGGCCCTGGGCCTGGTCAAACCCGGCGGCGTGCTTACGATCACGCACGCGTACACCGAGGAGCAGGATTTCATTGCGAATACGCGGCGCAGGGTGGGGGAATTGGCCGCCGCCGATCCCACCTTGACCTGGGCGGAAATCGACCTGCCGCCGGATTATCCGGCCTCCAACCTGGAATCCGGCACGCCCATGGCCTCGATGCCCAAAATGTTCGTTTTGGCGCGCAACGTTGAAACCCGGAAACGCGGTGCGCAAGGCCCGGCCGCGGGCTCCGCGCAAGCCGAAGCAGACGACGCCCAGGGGCCAGGCGACGGCCTGCTCCGCCAACTGCGGGCGGATAAAGCCCTGGGCGTGGAGCCGGGCATTGGGGTGAACCGGCCGCTTCTGAAACAATCGATCCGCTTGCTCCAAGTCTGGCGCGCTCCCCGGATAAGCTGGATGTTTATCCTGTATAGTGGGTTTTCGGTATTAAACCGGCTGGCCTTGACAATGCCCGGCCTGCGCGGGCAAGTGAGCTCTGAACAGGGTAAACCCGGTAAAAAAGTTGAAATCATGAAACGCGTTTTTCCCCGCGATGATATTGAATCGCGGGAATTCAATCCCCAAATGATTGAGATTAAGGCGTTGGCGGGCAGGGCCGGACTATCCGAGATCATAGGCGGACGATATGCCGAACGCGATGACGGACGAGTTGGACTGGATATACCTCGCGCGCTGCTGGGCGCCATAGAGGGCGATCGCGGTAATTCCCGCTTGCTGCGATGGCGTCAAAAACTCGCGGCGGCGCTGGTATTGCATATATTGCGTTATCGCAGCGCGGAGTATTACCAGCTGACCGCCGGGCAACAACTGGCTGATCAGTTGCGGGAATTCTGGTGGACCTGGACCTCGGTCCAGCCCGCGGATTTGCAGCGATTCATTCATGGGCGTGTACAGGCCGTGAATCCTGAGGGCTATTTATCCTGGATGCAAAGCGAGTTGGCCGCGGAGATACCTGAATTAGCCACGGCTTCGACCTTGGCCCAAGCGTTGCGTCAAGCGGACACCGAATTAGGGCAAGCCTACCTGGCGCTGGCCAGCCGGCCGAATGCCCGGGCGCAACTGGCCTTCGGGGAAGCGGCCCGAAAAATGATCCGGGACTTACCTAAACCGGAACAGCGTATGACGGAATTATTTTATTTTTCCGAATTGCTCAAGCGCCTGCCGACCGTGAGGACCAGGGAAGTGGCGGATTGGCGGGCCCCCCAGGCCCCGCCCGGAGACGTGACCACACGGACCCTGGTATGGCCGCAAGAAAATGTGCTGCGCCCGCGGACCCTGGGCGGCTTGGCGGACCTATTGCGTTCCCTGCCCCTGGTCATCCGGGATGACATTCGCGAACTATTGTACCGCAAGCCGTTCCGGTCCAGGCCGGCCGGCGCCGCCTAACTTCAAAAACAAAAAATAGCCACTAAGACACTAAGGCACCAAGAAAAAATTAAGATTAAGGAAAAAAATATTTACCTTATTCTCTTCTTTGTGTCTTCGTGCCTTGGTGGCAATGCTTTTATTGTGTCTTCGTGGCTGCTTTTTTAGGACAAAGAATAGGCTTGCCAGGCCGGGGGCGGGCTCTTATAATATTCCGGTACGCTGCACTGGAGGGATGACCCATGGGAGATGCTAAAAAACGTCCGAAAATCCTGATTGTCGAAGACGAACCGGACATCATGGAATTGGTCGAGGTAACGTTGAGCTCCCCGGAAGAGGGCTATGAGTTGATTAAGGCCGTGGACGGGGAAAATGGACTGGAAATGAGCATGACCGCGAATCCGGATTTGATCCTGCTGGATATCATGCTGCCCAAGATGGACGGCTACGAAATTTGCCGACGGTTGAAGGGCAATAAAAAAACCATGAACATTCCCGTGGTCATGCTGACCGCTTTTGGGCAGAAACGAGAAATTGAAGAGGGGTACAAAGTCAAGGCCGACGACTACATCGTCAAGCCTTTTGAACCGAATAAGCTCAGACAACGCATTAGAAAGTTTTTGCCCGCCTAGAGCGTCTGATCGAAATATTTCCTGCCTGGATAGCCTATGCGCATTATCGCCGGAGAGCATCGAGGTCGCATTCTGAAGTCGCCTCAGGGCGGGCGGGCTCGCCCCACTCTGGGGCGGGTCCGGGAAGCGCTGTTTAATATTCTCTCTCCACAGCTCTCGCGCTGCGATTTTCTGGACCTCTACGCCGGCGTGGGCGGCATCGGCCTCGAGGCGCTCAGCCGGGGCGGCCGCCGGGTGGTGCTGGTGGAGGGCGATCATCAAACTGGAAAAATTCTGACCGGGAACGTCCAGCGCCTGGATCCGCCGGGCCGGCGTACGGAGATCATCCTGGCCGACGCCCTGGCCACGGCGCGCCGCCTGGCCCGGCGGGGAGACGTTTTCCATTTCATTTTCGTTGACCCGCCCTATCTGGAAAACGAAATCGCCAAATGGACGCAAGGCGGGGAGTTGGCGGCTCTGCTCAGGCCCCAAGGCATGCTGATTTTGCAGCATGCCAAGCGGATGGCCGTCCCGGATACCTGGGCGGGATGTCAAAAATACCGGGCTCGCACCTATGGCATCACCGCGTTGAGTTTTTTCAGGGCGCCGGACGCAGGGAACATAGATCAAACGGAAAGGTTGGCCCCATGAGACACGCTCGCTTTTCTCGCGTTTTATTCATCCTGATGGCGTCCGGCTGTCTGCTCGCGGCCAGCTGCCAGGCCGCGAGGAAAAATCCGCCCCTTTTCCCCGTGAAAACGCTGAAACAGGAGTTGGAAACCGGGCAGGTGTACCGCCGAATCATGGCCCTGGAAGCGTTGAGCAAAAAAGAGACCGCGGAAGCCAACGAACTGATCATTCGGGCCATGCTCTATGACCGGTCCAAGCCGGTCCGCCGGGCGGCCCAGCGGGAATTGGAGGGCGTGGAAGACCCGCGGATCGTGGAAAGCATTTTTGACGCGTTGGAGGCCGAGAAACGCGACGTCCGCCTGGCCGCCGTGGACGTGGCCGGCCTGGTGCGCGACCCGGATGTGGCCCGGCGCCTGGTGCAAACAGCCCAAGCGCATCCCCGGGACACGGAGCTGGCGCGCCTGTGTCTGGAGGCGATTCGGGAATTGGTGTACACCCTGGAACCAGCGCCGGATTTCGAAAGGTCGCTGGTTCCGTATCTCGAGCACCGGAATAAAAAAATCCGGAAAACCGCGGTGATTATCCTGGCGATTTTGGGGCGACCGGCCAGCCTGGAGCCCCTCCAAAAGGTCTGGCCGCGGGCCAACCGGAAACTCAAGATACACCTGGCGGACGCCTTTGCCAACATCGGCCACCGGGAACCAATCGACGTGCTGGTGGCCGCCCTGGACCAGAACTACAAACCTCTGCTCATGCACAGTCTGTACGCCCTGGCTCAGATTCAATCCTTTTCCACGCTGCCGCCCATCCGTGAGTTGCTGCTTCGCCATAAGGACGCACGCGTGCGCATGGCCTGCCTTTACGCCCTGATCGAGATACCCGACGAGGAAAGCGTACCCGTAATTTTGCAGATGCTGGACCTGGACGATCCCTCGGTGCTGCATTGGGCAATCTACGCGCTGAGCCAGTTGGAAGCCGTTTCGGCCGGCCCGGCTTTGCTGGAAAAGCTGGATCATCCCAAGCCCCTGGTCCGCGCCTCCGCGGCCATGGCCCTGGGCGAATTGAACATCCAGGCGGCCGAAGACAAGCTGCTCGCGATCATTGACAACGGCCAGGAAGCCGGGGAGGTGCGGATCGCGGCAGCCAAGGCCCTGATCAGGCTCGGCAATAAGAACGGGACCGCGGTGCTGCTGAAGGAGTTGGACGATTTGGATTTGAGTCTGCAGACGCGCCTGGCCTATGCGGTTACCCTGGGTCTCACGGGGGACCAGGCGGTCCGGGAACGCCTGGCGCCTGACATTCAATCCTCGAAATTTACCCGGGCCCTGACCGCAGCCCTGGTGTTGGGTTTGATGGGCGATGCCGGCGGGCGCTCCACCTTGGTCACGGCCCTGGAGCATGGGTATCCCAGCATCCGGAAATTCGCCATTATGGGTCTGGAAGGAATCCTGGACGCGGCCAGTCTGAAAGCGTTGGCAGACACGGCCAATGACGACCGGGACCCCCTGGTCCGCATTCTGTGCGCAGCCAGCCTGGTGCGGGCCGGTTATCCGGATTTCCGGGTCATCCTCTGGAACGCGCTGGACACGCGACAGGAGGATCAGCGCGCCGAAGCGATTATCGCCCTGGGTGGGAGCGCGAATCCAATGGTCATGGAGCAATTGAAGTGGTATTTAAAGCGCGAGCCGTCCATTCCCGTTCGTCAAACCATTCAGCGCGTTTTCCGGGATTGGAAGAAAAAAAACAGGGCCCAGGCGCAGTAGGGAACAGGCATGCCTGTTCCCTACAATCTGGAAAAAGGCCGGTGAAATAACCGGTTAAAAGGATTGACAGGGATCGGTCCGGTAGTGTATATTTGCGCAATCCGTATTGTTTTCAGGCTTTTTACCACATTTGAGCATCGCTTGAATTCGGCCCGAAGCACCTGCCGGCCGATCGCGTGAAATGAATTCAAGGGTGAATTGCAAAAGGAGGACGTGCCTTCATGCGCTTGCGTCAATGGATGACCGCCTTGACCGTGGTCCTGGTCGTGGCCAGCATATGGGCGGTTTACCCGCCGTTTGATATTCTGGATACCGAGGGCGGGCTGGTGAAAGAGGGAAAAATTAAATTAGGGCTGGACCTGCAGGGCGGAATGTACCTTAAACTCGAAGTGGACACCAAGGACCTGCCCGCCGACGTCACGCTGAACGAGGCCCGGGACCGGGCCATTGAGGTATTACGCAACCGCGTTGACGCTTTGGGTGTGAACGAGCCGCTGATCACCCGGGAAGGGCAAAAATGGGTGGTCGTCCAGTTGCCCGGCATTCAGGACCCGCAACGCGCGGTGAACATCATCGGCCAGACCGCGCTGCTTGAGTTCAAGATAGTGGATGACCGCCATTCCCTGACGGACATGATGGACGCGGCCGGCAACACCAGCGCGGCCTTGGTTCCGGAAGGCGTGGAGATTCTCTCCGGCCGCGAGAACGAACTCTTTGTGATTGAGGCCAAGCAGCTCATGACCGGCGCCAACTTGGTGGACGCCAAGGTCACCATGGACGGCTACGGCCGGCCCATTGTTTCCTTCAAAATGGACGGGGAAGGCGGCAAGCGTTTTTCCGGGATCACCGGCAGCAACATCAACCGCCGGCTCGCCATCATTCTGGACAACCGGGTTTACTCCGCGCCGGTGATTAAAAGCCGGATCCCCGGCGGCAGCGGCATCATCGAGGGGCAGTTCAGCCTGCAGGAAGCCAAGGACCTGGCCCTGGTACTCCGCGCCGGCGCCCTGCCCGCGCC
>JAUXBQ010000241.1 GCA_030619365.1 candidate division FCPU426 bacterium
CGGAGAGCTTATCAAATTTCCATCCTGATTTTGCTAAAAAGAAAAGCGCAAGATTTTACAGACTCCAATATTGTTTCGGAAGTATGATTTTCATGCCTTCGCATTCCTTTAAAACCAGCAAATCCTTGTCGCCGGTTATTAAAATATCAATTCCATTTGCCAAGGCATCAGACAGTATTTGATTATCGTCGGGATCCCGGCAGATTTTTTTTACTATCCCAGCGGTCTTTCCTTTAAGGAAATACTTTTTTATTATAGAAAGCGTGGCCTGGTGAATGCTCTCTGAAAAAGAATATTTTAAAAGCAGAACCTCCTTTATTTCTTTCAATAAATGTTCGGTATAATAAACTTCGTGTTTATAAATAGCATCCTTTATAACCTCAAACGAATATCCCTGTGTAATAGAACCTGAAATAATAACATTGGTATCAAAAAAAAGTTTCATGATATCTCATCAAATATCCGGTCCTCGGTTAAAGTCACTCCCTTGGCAGCTAATTCACTTATGGCTTTGTTTCGCAGGGCGGTAAAATCCCTCACAAAAAAGTGCTGTTTAAGGGACCTTCTTATTATCTCGCTCCGTGAAGTATGTTCCGTTCTTGCTTCGGCAGCAAGCTTTTTAAGCAAACTGTCGTTTAAACTGATGGCAACCACATTTCTCATTTTCAACACCTCCTGTATTAAATTGTAATACAGAAGGTGAAATTAATCAACTTAAAATTGACAGAATTCCGGGATTCCTTTTGCAGGTTGACACCACTCCTGACCTACTCTATCATGAGGCGTTTGCCATCATTATCCAGGAGTTTTCCCTTGGCTGCAAAGATTGCCACTGAAACCGGCAATGCCCGGATCATAAAAACCTGCGATCGCACGATGGAAATCTTTCTTTATTTGATCTTTTTCTTGATTCCCATAGTGTTTATCATCTATACCCGCGACCAGTTCGAGCTTCCGAAACTAACCGTCCTGCGCATCCTGACCAGCCTCATGCTGGGTACCTGGGCCATTCGCGCGCTGGCCGCCGGGAAACTCAACCTGAGACGCACGCCTCTCGACCTGCCCATTCTGGTCTGGGTGGGATTACAAGTGCTCACGACGCTCATCTCCGCCTCCGGTTTCGTCTCCTACCGGGGGGAGTATGAAAACTTCCGCGGACTCTTGACAGTTCTGAATTATCCCCTGCTCTATTATATGGCCGTGAATTTTATCCGGACCCGCGCCCAGATCAACCGCCTCCTGTTCGTGATTCTCGCCACCGGCCTGGTGGTCACCGCCTATGGCGCGGCCCAGTTTTTCGGGATAGATTTCATCCGGTGGAATCCCACCTCGATCGCTCCGGGCCGTTATTTCTCCACCCTGGGCAATCCGAACTTTTTGGCCGCCTATCTCGCCATGGTCATGCCGCTCCTGGTTGTCTTTTTCGTGGAAACGAAATCCACGTTCCGGCGCGTTTTGCTCTTCATTAGTTTTATCGTCATGTTCCTGGCCCTGATGGGCACCTGGAGCCGCGGCGGGCTGCTGGGCCTGGTGGCGGCGCTGAGCGTGCTGGCCGGGTTCGGTTTGATCAAGGCCTACCGTTATTTCCGGAGCCGATCCGCCGATCCTGTGGCCAGCCCCGGCGCACTGGCGCTGCGTACGCTTAAGCGCTATCCCCAGTGGACCGCGCTGCTGGCCCTGACCCTGGTCCTGATCGTCGCGATTTCCGCTACCTTCGGCCGGCAGCACATGCTGCGCATGTTTGACACCATTGTGCATTTCAAGGAAGCGGTGAAAGTGTCGCGGCTGCACATCTGGGGTCCGGCCTGGGGCATGATCAAGGACCACCCGCTGCTGGGAACCGGACTGGATACTTTCAAGACCGTGTTCCCGCGCTACGCCACCCCGGCGTTCGCGGCCATCGACGGCGCCAATGTTTCCTCGCGCACGGCCCACAATGAAATCCTGCAGGTGCTGGCCACCCAGGGCCTGATCGGCTTGATCATCGTTACCTGGCTGACAATGATGTTTCTGATCAACTGGTGGAAGGCTTATGCCCGGAGCCTGAATCACTGGCAGGACCACCTGGTGCTGATCGGCCTGCTGGCCAGTTGGACGGCCTACTCGGTGCAGAACTTGTTTTCTTTCGGAGTGGTGTCCATCGATACGTTTTATTGGCTAATCCTGGCCCTGACCGTGCTCCTGGGCTCCTCGCCCGAAAAGCAGGTCCAGGCGGCGCCGGCCCAGACGCCCGTTGTCCAACCTTCCGGTTTTTTCACTCAACTCAGGCGTTTCCGTCTGCCGCTCATCCTGCTGACTGTGTTCGCTTCCTTCTGGTTTTCCTGGCAGGCGTTCAAGAACGCCGTAGCGGACTACGCGTTTAACCTGGGGACGGTTTATCGCATGCGCGGCATGTGGGAGTACTGCCTCCAGGGCTTCAGCCGGGCAGCCGAACTGACGCCCACGGAGGTCAAGTACGTGGTTTATCAGGGGCTGGCCTACGAGGAAAAAGCGAAAATAGCGCCGCCGGCCCAGCAACTCGAACTGGTGCACAAAGCGCTGGCGTCGTATAAGCGGGGCGTGGAGATGAATCCCACCAACGCCTATTATCTCGGGAACCTGGGCCGCGCTTACTCGCTGGCCAGCCGCCTGGATCCGCAAAAAACGGAATACTTTGACCAGGCTGTGCATTATTTCAAACAGGCGGTCCATTACGCGCCGGTGACCGTGTTGTTTTACCAGAACCTGGCCATGACCTATTTCTCCCACGGACAGGATCAGCTTTTTAATGAAACCATGGATTCCCTGGCGGCCTTTAATTCCTCCCAAGCCGCGCAGCTGGTCTTCTCCACCGGCAACCAGGCCTATAATGAACAACGCTTCGACCAGGCCCGGAGGTTCTACGAAAAAGCGATCGCGCTGAATCCCGAATACGTGGAAGCGTATTTCAATCTGGGCGTGGTGCTGGCACAGACCGTTGGCCCGGCCCAGGCCATTCCCCAATGGCAAAAAGCGCTGGAACTCAAGCCTGATTTCTCCCCGGCCCGGGAGATGCTCAAACGCTATCAGGGCCAGGGCGCCCGGTCGCCGAGCCGGGTCATTTTTAATCCCTAATCCGATTTTAGTAGGGGCGTTTAATTAAACGCCCCTACCTAAGCCGACGAATCCCTTGGGCGCTCACCCTTCGACGCGAATGCGGTCAGCGTCGATCAACTGCTGCAATTGCTCCAGGAGTTTCGGATCCACCGTAACCCCGTAACGGTCCGGCAGCCGCTCCACGACTTCACCGTGATGGCCAGTCTGCAGGTGGAGCCAGACCGGGGTGCGCCCGCTGTACTGGGCAAACGTGGACTTAAACACCGCCAATTGCTCCACGCCGGTGGTGGTCGGCAGGAAAAGATGCAGGCTTTTGGACAAGCGGGGATAGGCGTGCGCAAAGGGCACGATGTCCGTGGCCACCACCTTGCTTTCCTCGCCGCTGCGGTCCACCCGTCCCACGATAAAAAGCATGGCGCCTTTCACCAGGTAGGTTTTGTGCCTTCCCAGGAGATCGGGCCAGACAATGACCTCCACCAGGCCGTCGGTGTCTTCCAGGGAAAACCGGAGCATGGGTTCCTTGCGCTTGGTCAGGCTGTGGCGGACGCCCACCACTTCCCCGCCGATGACCAGGGGCTGCCCTTCGTTCAAACCATTTACCCGCTGGGTCGTGACTGTATTAAAGGTCCGAAGCAGGTCCTGGTATTCCGCCAGGGGATGTCCGGAAAGGTAGAAGCCCAGCACGTCTTTCTCATCCGACAGCCGCTGCCGTTC
>JAUXBQ010000333.1 GCA_030619365.1 candidate division FCPU426 bacterium
CCCGCGGTTTCTCGAAATCCAGGGACCGTTGGGGGATGTAATCCCGGCTACAGCCGGCCAGGCCGATCAATATCAGCATGAATGACAACACGTTTTTTTTCATGTTCGCACGCTCAAACGGACTGTTTTTTGCCCCAATATGTAAGTATATCCCATTTTGTCGCGTTTTTCAAAGCAGGATGCGGATTATCCGGTCTGGCGTGGGACGAAGCCGAGGCGATTTTGGCCATAAAAAGCCATCCCGGCCGGAGGCCGGAATGGCTTTTTAAAATAGGGTTATTTAACGAGGCAATGGGTTCCGCTCGTTCCACTCGACCAGGATGTTGCTGGCCACGAAAATGGACGAGTAGGTGCCGATGAAGGTGCCGAGAAACATGGCCAAGGCGAACGTCCAGATCACTTCCCCGCCCAGCACCAGCAGGGAGAGCACCACGACGAGGGTGGTTCCGGAAGTAATCACGGTTCGGGAGAGCGTTTTATTAATGCTGTCATTCACGATTTTTTTATAGTCTTCCTTCCGGCGGTGGCGAAGATTTTCCCGGATCCGGTCAAAGACCACAATCGTATCGTTCAGGGAATACCCGGCCACGGTCAGGAGGGCCGTGATGAGGATCCAGCTTATTTCGTATTTCATCAGGACGAAAATGCCCAACACGGCCAGCACGTCGTGAAAGGTGGTGATGGTGGCGGCCACGGAAAACCGAAAATCAAAACGCCACCAGATATACAGAAGAATAGCGATGACCGCCCAGAACACGGCGTACATCGCCTGCTGGCGCAGGTGGGCGGAGACCGAGGGCCCCACGTCTTCGGAGGCCAGCAGGGTCACGGGATTGTCTTGAAAATTTTCCTTGAGCACCTCCATGACATGCGTGCTCACCTGTTCGGTCGGCAAATGCGGGGCAAAGACCCGCAGCATGTACTTGTGGCGGTCCGCGTCATGGATGAACTGCTGGCTGACATTCTGGAATTCAGGAACCGACAGGGCCTGGCGCAGCTGATCGGAGGAAACATGCTCGGCAAATTCGACCTCCATGCTGGTGCCGCCCGCGAAATCGACGCCCATGTTCGCCTTGTTCAGGTAAACCCAGACCAGGCCGAACGCGCCCAGAGCGATCAGGCCGGCGGACACGATGAACGCCCAGCGGCGGTGTT
Source organism: candidate division FCPU426 bacterium (assembly GCA_030619365.1). Lineage (GTDB taxonomy): Bacteria > Oederibacteriota > JAAXVQ01 > JAAXVQ01 > JAUVAV01 > JAUXBQ01. The sequence continues at coordinate 1,156 of JAUXBQ010000333.1, forward strand.
CCATGAACGGAATGTTGGCGTTTTCAAATATGTGAAACATACAGGCAGTTCCCTCCCGGCAGTTAAATCGACAATTTCTGGTAATGCTTGCGCGCGTCAAAAATCAGCTTGGTAATGACCAGGGCGGTAAACATGGAAATGCTCACGCCCAGCAGCAGGGTCACGCCGAAGCCCTTGATGGCCCCGGTCCCGAATTGATACAGGACAAAGGCCGTGATCAGCGTGGTGACGTTCGCGTCCACGATGGTCCACATGGCCTTGGCATAACCCGCGTCAATGGCGGCCCGTACCGTCTTGCCGCTGGCCAATTCCTCCCGGATCCGTTCGAAGATCAGCACGTTGGCATCCACGGACATGCCCATGGTCAGAATGATCGCGGCAATGCCCGGCATGGTCAGGGTGGCCTGCAGAACCGCCAAGAGGGCCATGAGAAAGAGGAAGTTGAGCACCAGCGCGATATCGGCGACGATACCGGACGTGCGGTAATAGACGATCATGAAGAGCAGCACGATGATGATGCCGACGATCCAGGACAGCTTGCCTCTCTCAATGGAGTCCCGCCCCAGGGTCGGCCCCACCACGTACTTGTTGATGA
>JAUXBQ010000105.1 GCA_030619365.1 candidate division FCPU426 bacterium
CGCTGGAATTTGCGCAGCATATACAGGCTAAGAATATTTATGCCGTCGAATTTTTGGATGATATGCGGCTGGAAGCGGAAAAGAAATCGATTAAATGTTATAAGTGGGATTTAAATAACATCTGGGAATTTGAAGATAATTATTTTGATGTTATTCTGTCCAGTCAAAATATAGAGCACATGCACAATACCAGAAGATATTTAGAGGAGTGCTATAGGATTTTAAAACCGGGCGGGCAAATTATTGTACTCACGGAAAACTTAGCTTCCTGGATCAACATAGGGGCTCTTTTATTTGGCTGGCAGCCATTTTCAACTACCAACATAGATGGCTGGAGCGTGGGCAATCCCCTCATATGGCATTTAGATGAGTATAAGGATGAGGAAGTTATACGCCAGCATAGAGCGACAGGCGTGGATGGAACCACGGGACATATACGCGTGCTGACCTATCACGGATTAAAAGATATGTTATCGAAAACAAGTTTTAAAAACATAAAAATGCACTCCCGGGGCTATCTTCCATTATTTGGCTGGATATCAAATGTGCTTTGTAGTATTGATAAATGGCATGGCCATTTTTTAATCGCGAGCGGGTATAAGTGATTCCCGGTGTGAAGCCCTGACTTGGGGACCACACTGAAGAACTTGGATTAGCGAAGTTGAAAGTCGGAACGGGAATTTTTCGGCCACGGACTTTACCAGATCAAATTGATACTCAGTCATTCTTGGATAATCAAGTGGTTTACGCAAAAATTGTTTTATGCAACCGAATCGAACCAGGAGCCGTAATACCTCGTTGTGGGCAGGGCGGGAATTCCGGAAAAACGAAAGGATATGAATAATTTGCCTAGTAAGCCCGAAGTGTCAGTGGTTATGCCCGCATATAACGCGGAAAAGTATATTGGTGCTGCCATTGAAAGTATTTTAACGCAAACGTTTAACCAGTTTGAATTAATCATTGTCAATGATGCGTCTACCGATAATACTAAAAACATCATTTCGAGTTTTTCCAAACAGGACCCAAGAATAATTGTTATTCAAAATGAAACCAACTTGGGCATCGCGGGCAGCCGCAATCGGGGATTACAAACGGCCAGGGGAAAATATATTGCGTGGCAGGACGCAGATGATCTTTCCTGTGGAGAACGTTTGGAAAAACAATACGCGTTCATGGAAAACAATCCGGCGGTTGCTATTGTGGGGGCGTATTTGGAGTTTTTTGATGAAACGGGAAGTTTGCATGTTAGAAAATACGCCACCGAAGACCATGCGCTTAGGTGTAAAATATTCCGATATTCACCGGTCGCCCAGCCCGTGGCCATGATACGTAAAAAATGCGTGGATGAGGCGGGGGAGTATGATTTGCGATACCCGCCGGCCGAAGACATTGACATGTCTTTTAGGTTGGGGATGAAATACCAGTTTGCAAACATTCCCGAAGTACTTTTGAAATATCGCCAGCACCTTGAATCGGCAACCTTTATCCAATTCAAAATCATGGAAGGCAATACTTTAAAGATAAGAAAAAAGTATTTTGGGCAAGCCGCCTTTAAAGTCACCTTATTCGATCGTCTGTTTAATTTAATACAAAAAATAATGCTGGATGTTATTCCACCGAGAATTAAAATACGGCTTTTTAATCTTGTGAGAAACCGCAATGTCCACCATTAAAAATCTGGCAATCATTGCTCACAAGTATCTTACTCAGCCGGATGATGAGCTGGTTGCTTATCTTGGTCAGCAGAAATATCCCAATGTTTTGCATATTATGCATCATTTTTCAGATGCGAAAGATCGACGGAGTTATTATTGCTGGTATCGAGAGGGAAGGGTGTATAAAAAAAAGCAAACGATAGACTATCGGTTTTTACCCGAGCCGATAGTCTATCTCAAGGAAATGGTAGTCACCTTTATATGGATATTAACCACCGGCAGGAAATGGGATGTTTACATTGGCATGGATGGATTGTGCTCGTTGTGGGGACACTGGTTTAGGCCTTTCCTGAGGATCAAAAAGGTAATATATTGGGTAATTGATTTTGTGCCCCAGAACCGGTTTTACCAGAAATGGAAGAATTGGATTTACAAACGGATTAATATATCCGCGTATCGTCATGCGGACGAAATATGGGATCTTTCTAAAAGAATGGATGAAGCCAGAGAGATTTATTGGGGGGTTAAAAGAAGAGAGCTCAAACAGCAACGGATTGTCCCCTACGGCATGTGGCTCAATCGCATTGCCGTGCGATCTTATTCGGACTGTGATAAAAATGTGCTCCTGTACATGGGACACTTGACTGAAAAACAGGGCGTTCAGTTGGTATTGCGGGTCATGCCGGAAATACTGAAAAAAAGGCCGGATATTGTCTTTAAGATTATTGGCGGAGGAACCTATTATCCTCATCTTGTAAAATTGACCCAAGAGCTTAATATTAAAACGCATTGTCAGTTTTTGGGAAAAATTGAAAGTATTATAAAATTAGAAGAAGAGGTTGCCAAAGCTTGTGTTGCTATCGCGCCGTATCTTAAGGGATTGGATCACTGGACGAAATATGCGGATCCCGGGAAATTAAAAACATATCTGGCCTGCGGAGTTCCGGTTCTGACGACGGATCTTTCTTGGAACGCGAGAGAAATCGAAGAAAAAAAATGCGGACGGGTTATAAGTGAAGATAGTTCGGATATTGTTGAAAAAGTTGATTTTTTGATGAATCCGGATTGTAATCAGACGTATCGTAGCAATGCCCGGGCATATGCCGAAACGTTTGACTATGCTGTAATTTTCGGAGGACTGTTTCCGATGGAAGTGGCACGATAAAAATTTAGATAAAATATTGAAAAAGACGATAACGGGAAATTGCCGGGTTGGTTTGACGCAAATGAAACCGGCAGGACAGATTACCATTAGCAATTTACACTGGTTTTTGCAGAAAAGACCGTCTGATCCCGTGCGAATCGTGAACGCTTTGCACTTGAGGGAAAGAAGTAATAACGAACGATGAATTAAGGCGGATGAAGAATACGGGAGGGAAGATGCCGTTGAAAAAAATCTTCTTAAGTGTATATAAAAGACTAAATAACTCAGCCTGGACCTGGCTGCTTTACATATTGTGCGGTGCGTTTATTTTATCCGGGCAAGGGTTTATACTGGGGCAGAAAATAACCGCCGGCTTAATATTTACTGCAATCGGTGTTCTGTTTTATCTTGTTTCCTTAGCCGGAGAGGAACGTCTACAAAAGGAATATAAGTCATTCAGACTTGTCATAAACGCCTGGATTTTACGCTTAGAATCTGTTGCGGCAAAATGGAGCCGGAAAGACCTTCCCTTCCCGGCAGCGAAAACTCCGCAGGAAGGGGCGGAAAGCGTAGGGGCAAAGCAACCAGGGGACAAGCCGGTCGAGAAATTACCGCTGCCGACGTTCAAAGATCCCATCATTCTATCCATTCCCAAAAAAATCATACTCATATTAGGCGGAGGCTTATTAATTACGAGTCAGCCCCTGTTTTTTATGGAAAAATTGGGCTGGGGGTTGGGGTTGCTGGCCCTATCCATTCCCATGCTTTTTTATTTAATTGTAAGCAAGCAGCCCGCTCTGGTTCTGGGACGGTTGGATAGTGTGCTGAAAGCAGCGTTGTTGGCTTTGCCCGGCGTGGCGGCTGTGATCCTGGGTGACCGGCTCATGCTGAAAAATATGGAATTGAGCTTTACCAAGGAAATTATCGGATATTTTCTCAACTTCGCAGGCATTCTCTTGCTGATCGCGCTACTCCCAAAAACCGCGCCGGATAACGATCCCCGCCCGTTTCTCGACCGCTGGACCGGCGAAACCCGCTCCGGCTGGGGCAAGACGGTCAAGGCCCTGCTGGTGGCCGGGGCCGTGGTCTTCTTTGTCCTGGCTAACCGGACCGGCGATTTCAAGCTGGTGACCGTGCTGGTGCTGCTGGGAATCGCGGCCGCGGTTTTATCTTTCCCCTGGAAGGCCGAGAAGACCGGGACCGCGGAACCGGGCCTGGTCAGGCTGATCAGTGGGCGCTTGCTGCGGCTGGCGGCCTTTGGCCTGGCGCTGTACCTGGGTTACCGGGGACAAACCTTGATTTCCCACGAGCAATTGTATCCCGGCCTGTACCGCTTCGCCGCCGCGGCCCTGGCCCTGATCATCGCCTTCCGCGAGCCGGATCCCAAAAAGCCCGACACGTTTCAGGAGCCGCCCTTGAAGTGGTATTGGGAAGCACTGGGGGTCATCCTGATCATGGCGGCCGCCATCTGGGTTCGCACCCGCTTGCTGGATATCATGCCCTACGGTGTGGAGTGTGACGAGGCCGGCGCCGGTTACCATGCCGTGGATATCTGGAAAAACAATTTTCAATCGATCACGGTCCATCCCAGCGGCCGGCCGCTGTTCATGCTGCTGTCCAAGGTGGTGGCCTTCCAGTTTTTCGACATTGGGAACGTGGGCATGCGCTTCATGGCCATGGTGTGGGGCGTGGCCAGCGTCCTGGCGGTCTATCTGCTGGCACGCCTGCTCTACGGCCCCCGGGTCGCGCTGGCCACGGCCGCGCTCCTGGCTTTCAGCCGGTGGCACATCCATTTCTCGCGCTTCGGCTGGTCCAATACCCTGATGATCTTGCTGCAGATGATAGGATTCTATTTCCTGATCAAGGGATATCAGCTCCGGAAAAAGTGGTACTTTGTGCTGGCTGGCGCCAGCCTGGCCCTGTCCGTGCAGACCGAGACCGCGGCGCGCATTGTCCCGGTCATCTGCCTGGGCATGTTCGTCCTGTTCACCCTGAACGAGAAACGCTGGTTCCGGCGTGATTGGAAGCTGGTGCTGGCTTTTGTGCTTGGGATTTGGCTGACCGGCGCCAGTATTGTCATGTTCTGGATCAACAAGCCCCAACTGCTGGCGCGGCGGGTGTACGAGGTCTCGCTGTTCGCGGATGACGCCAACGCCCCCCGCGACATCTGGCGCGGATTGGTGCACAGCACCAAATACAGCATAACCCAATTAAACTGGCACGGCGACTACCGCACGCGCCATAACGGGGGGCTTTCCGGCGAACCAGTATTGGATTTCTGGACCGCGATTCTGTTTGCCTTGGGGTTCGTCATCACGGTTTATTATTGGCGGCGGTTTCGCTACGGGCTGCTCTTGATGTGGTTTTTCGGGTTCATGGCAGCTTCGGTTTTATCCCTGGAGGCGCCGCAGTCCCACCGGGCCTTTGGAGCCATTCCCGCCGTTTTTTTAATGATCGGCGCGTTTTTGGACCGGAGCCGGCGCTTGCTGAAAGAATCCCTGGGGCGGCCGGGCGTCTGGTTGGGCGTCCTGATGTTTTGCCTCTTGTTTTATCCCATTGCCAAGACCAATTTTAACAAGTATTTTGACGCCTTCCCGGGCTTTGATACCGCCTGCACGGCGGCGGCCAGGCACATGGGCGGCGGGAAATGGAAGGACGCGCATCATTTTATCATGTCCGCGCATCTCTGGATGGGGCATCCGCCGTTCATGCTCTACTCCCGTGGTATCGACGCCCAGTTTTATTACCAGCCCTCGGAGGTGGTGCCGATCCGGCGTGCCGCCGAACAGGACGCGTTGTACACCTTCATTCTGGAATACCAGCCGCTTATCCCGATCATGCAGTGGTATTACCCGAACGGCCAATATGAAGACGAGATCCACGAGAAGTGGGGACAACAGTTCCAGTCCTGGGGCGTGAAGCACGAGGAGATCATGCGCACCCGGGGTCTCACCGCCTCCTATTGGAACAACACCACCTGGTCCGGGCCACCGGTTCTGACGCGCCAGGATGCCAATCTGGACCTGGCCTTTTCCTCCGAGAACTGGCCCCTGGACGGCGCCGGCTCAATCGCCTGGGAGGGTACGGTTTTTGTGCCGCACGCCGGGGAATACGGCCTCTACGCCTTTGGCAGCGACTACTTCGAGGTCCGCGTGGGGCGCCAGGCATTTCTGCGCGCCGAGAACAAACAGGAAGACCAGCGGCGCGTGTGGCTGGCCGGCGGTCTGCACCGGCTGCGGGCCCGGGCCAAAGTGCTCTCGCCCGACAGCCGCGTGCTGCTGGCCTGGCAGTGCGACCAGACCGTGCCGTACTTTCTGCACCACGATCCCTACCAGAAAAGGTTTTTCAAGCAAGCGATTCCCACCACTCATCTGTTCACCTATCCCGAACCGATCGGGCTTTTGGAATCCCTGTACGACAACGGAAACTGGCAAGGCCGGCCGGTCCGGCAGACCGTGGAGCCGGTGCCCTTTTTCTACTGGCACGGAATGCCACATGGATTCACTCCGCCGCTTTCCGCCGATTGGCGGGGGCGAATTAAAATCGACCGGGCGGGAGACTATTGTTTCGAGATTCAGCACGGGGGCTTTGTGGAACTGGAGATCGACGGCCGGACAATCATCCGCGCCGGGACTGTGCCCGACGGCCAAAACCGCGGCACCACGCCGCGCAATCCCATCCACCTGGAACCGGGCGAATATCCCCTGTTGATGCGCTGGTCCGCGACCGGCGGGTGGTTCATGAAATTCTGGTGGAAACCTCCGGGTGGTGAGCGGGAGCTCGTACCGGCCTGGATCTTGTCCCCGGAGGCGGAATGACCTCCCTACAGCCGGCGGCCAAGCCCGGCCTGCTCCAGGCCTCGGGCCAGTTGTTCCTGATGATGATGGGGGCCAATGCCTGCAATTACGCCTTCCACGCCCTGGCCAGCCGCAATCTGGGCCCCGCGGATTACGGCGCCCTGGTGAGCATGATCGCCCTGCTTACGATCATGGCCGTGCCCAGTCAGACCATCCAGACCGTGGTTGCCAAGAAGACGGCGCTCGAAGATCTCGAGGGCCACTACGACCGGATCGCCGCGGTCATGGTCCGGGTGCTGCGGCGCATGCTTATGCTGGGCGCGGTCTGCCTGGCCGGCCTGGCACTGGCCAGCCTGTTCCTGGCCGATTTTTTCCGGCTGGCCTCGCCCTGGCCCATTATCGCCGTGGGAGTCACCACGATCGTGATGCTGATCATTCCCGTGCTGCGCGGTGTTTTGCAGGGGCTGCAGCGCTTTAACGCCCTGGGTTTCAATCTCATCGCCGACGGGCTCTTTCGCCTGTCCGCGGGAGCGCTCGTGTTCTGGCTGGGCTTCCGGGTGACCGGGGGCGTGCTGGCCAGCGCGCTGGGCGGAGCCCTGGCTTGCCTGGTCGCCATGCTGGGATTGCCGAAGATTCGGCGGGAGTTCGGTCGGCCGCTTCCCGCGCTGGACCTCTCCCAGCTCAAGCTCTACTCGCTCTCCGTGCTGGCGGGTTTCGGCGCCTTCCTGGTGATTTCGACACTCGACGTGATTATGGTCAAGCACCTGTTCGAGCCGCGGGCCGCCGGGTATTACGCGGCCGCGTCCATGGTCGGCAAGGCCTTCCTGTTTTTGCCGTTCGCCATGGCGCACGTCCTGTTTCCCAAAGTCAGCGCGGGCCAGGCGCGCGGCGAGGACACGGAGAAGTTGCTCTTTAAAAGCCTGCTCCTGAACGCCGGCGTTTTGATGGTCAGCATCGTGCTGGCCTGGTTCCTGGCGCCGCTCATTATTCTGACGCTGTTCGGGCGCGTCTACCTCCTGCCCCAGACCCTGCTGCTGGTCCGGTTTTTCGGCCTGGCGATTACGCCCCTGGCCCTGGTATACATTTTACTGCAATACAATCTGGCCCTGAACAACACGCGGTTCCTGGTGTGGCTCCTGCTCGATATCCCGGTGCTGGTGACGCTCCTGGTGTTTTTTCACTCACGCCCGGACGTCGTGCTGCTGGTGACCGGATTGAATCACGCCCTCCTGTTCTTGGGCGGGCTGGTGCTGACGCCCTGGAGGCGGGCGTGAACGCTTCCGCCCCGGCGCCGGCCTACTCGGTCATTATGCCGGCTTACAATGAGGCTGGGCATTTGGCAGAAAATATCCGGGAAACCCTGGCGGTGATGGACGCGCTGGACGGCGAATACGAAATCATCGTGGTGGATGACTGCAGCCAGGACCAGACCGCCACGGTCCTGGAGGACATGCGGCAACAGTATCCCCGCGTGCGCCCGCTCGCGCTGGAATGCAACCAGGGCAAGGGGCAGGCTCTGCGGGAGGGTTTCTATCAGGCGCGGGGCGAGCTGGTCTTTTTTCTGGACGCGGACCTGGAATTGCATCCCCGGCAATTCAACTTGCTGCTGGACATCCTGCGGCGCGAGGATGTGGACGTGGTGATCGGCTCCAAGCGCCACCCACAGTCCGTGCTGGACTATCCCTGGCGGCGCCGTCTGATGAGTACGGTTTATTTTTTCATGGTCAAACTCATGTTCGGCCTGCCGCTGCGGGACACGCAGACCGGCCTGAAACTGTTCAAACGCAAAGTCTTGTCCCTGGCTTTTTCCAAAATGCTGGTAAAGCAATTTGCCTTTGACCTGGAACTCCTGGTGCTGGCCCATTACCATGGCTTTCGCATTGCCGAGGCCCCGGTGGAGGTTCACTACAAGGCCAAGCTGGGGCATATCCGGCCCCGGGATATCTTCGATATATGTTGGGACAC
>JAUXBQ010000326.1 GCA_030619365.1 candidate division FCPU426 bacterium
CCGCGTCTGGCCCGCGCCAGGCCTTCAACTCCTGATCAAGCTTCCGGCAATTGGGCTCTTTATCGTCCTGGCCTTCTTTTTTTTGGGAGAAATCAGGCAAAGAGATATCATCTTTGCGCGGTCATTGTTTCCAGGCAGGTCCAGTGATTGAAGCTCCCCTTTTTGGAAACCGGATAAGGGTTGAGAAAAATTTAAATTGCTGGTGATAGGGTCGAAACCTTTACTATTCCGGAAATATCAGCTATAAAGGCACCAGAAATACGAATTCTTTGCAATATTTTTTTCTTTATCGACCTGGCTTTGTATGCCGATTATTGATGCCCCCAGACCGCAATATGACCGAAATATTATATCCTAGTGTTTCCATTATCATCCCGGTTTACAATGGGGGCACTAACTTCATCGCGTGCCTGGAAAGTTTAAAAATGCTTGACCCCCAACCTTTGGAAATCATCGTGGTGGGAGACGGAGACACAGATGGTTCTTCGGAGGCGGCCCGTAAAGAAGGGCTGTTGGTTTTGCGAACGCCGGCACGCCAGGGCCCTGCGAGTGCAAGGAACCTAGGCGCTGAAAAGGCGTCCGGCGACATTCTCTTTTTCCTGGATGCGGATGTCACTGTAGCCGCCGGCGCCGTACGCCGGGTTGTGGAGACTTTTCGCAGCGACCCGGGGCTTTCAGCCTGTTTCGGATCCTACGATGATGCGCCGGCCGACCCTGGTTTTTTATCACAGTACCGGAATCTGCTACACCATTACGTGCACCAGAAAGGAAACAAACACGCCTCAACGTTCTGGGCCGGATGCGGGGCCATCAGGCGGGAAGTATTTCTTGCTCTAAACGGTTTTAACACCAACTACAAAAGGCCCTCCATCGAGGACATTGAACTGGGTTACCGCCTTAAAAAACATGGACACCGCATTCTTTTGGAAAAAAGCCTTTTGGTCAAGCACCTTAAAAAGTGGACCCTCCTGTCTGTTCTTAAAACCGACCTTTTTAACCGGGCGCTTCCCTGGACACGCCTGATTTTTTCCGAAGGCGGTTTCATCGATGACTTGAACTTGAAAATCCAGGGCCGCTTAAGTGTGACCTGTGTATTCGTGTTATTGATTACCCTTGTCCTGAGTCTGGTATCAACGGTATTTTTGGCTCCGGCTGTTTTTGGCTCGCTTCTGCTCGGTGTGTTGAACCGGGATCTATACCTTTTCTTTTTCCGAAAACGCGGCGCGCTTTTTACGGCGGGTGCCGTCGGGTGGCATTGGCTGTATTATTTTTACTGTGGCCTGACCTTCGGCGTTGGACTATGCGAGTTCGGATGGCGAAAAATCATCCGCCGCTGGCGAAAAATTGAAAATTAAAGATTGAAGATTGAAGATTTATGGATGTCGCGTCGCTCCGTCATTTTTAAACTTGATCCGTTTCTGCATTGATGAAAAATTCCGTTATAATCATTGGCGCCGGGCCGGCAGGACTTGCCGCAGCGCTGGCATTGGTCCGGCGGGGTAAGCACCCGGTCGTGCTGGAAGCATCCGGCACGGTGGGAGGGATTGCCCGTACCGAAACATTCAAGGGATTTCATTTCGATATCGGGGGACATCGGTTTTTCACCCGGGATGAGACAATCCTCTCACTGTGGCAGGAAATGCTCGGAGAAGATTTCCTGCGGGTCAAAAGAAGCTCGCGCATTTATTATCAAGGACGTTTTTTCAAGTATCCCTTTGAGATTGGAGACGCCCTGGCAAAGATCGGATTTTATGAAGGGCTGCTGGTTCTGGCAAGCTACCTCAAGTTTCAGGTCCTGCCCCACGCCTCGGAAGACACTTTTGAGCAGTGGGTGGAAAACCGCTTTGGCAGGCGCCTGTTTCGGACATTTTTTCAGACCTATACGGAAAAAGTTTGGGGTATCCCCTGCAGCAAGATCCGTGCGGACTGGGCCGCCCAGCGCATCAA
>JAUXBQ010000194.1 GCA_030619365.1 candidate division FCPU426 bacterium
AATATTTCATTCTGGTTATAATAAAAGCTTTTATTTTTCCTTGGGGTGTTTCCTCTTTATCAACCGCTTCTTTAATTTTACTGCTTAATACTTCACTTTCTTTATTTATAACTTCCCGGAAAATATCCTCTTTGTTCCGGAAATAATGGTAAAGAGAAGCCTTACCCATGCGGGCAGCCTTGGCAATCTCATCAATGGTTGTTTTAAGAAAACCAAATCGGGAAAAAAGCCCCTGGGCTATATCTACGATAATCCCTTTTCTGTTGGTTTTTTCCGGCATTACTATCATCCTTTTCAGAACTTTTTCGAACATTTTTGTTTTATATTCCAATTAATCACTTTTTCGCTCTTTTGTCAAGCCGAATACCGCAAGCACCTGTTCTTGGCCGTGACATTAAATTTTTAAATATGGAGCCCGCCAGGCTTGTCCAGGGCCTTCGACGTTACAGGGTGAAGGTTTCATATTTCCCGCCGTCCGCTCATGGCCTGCCCCAGCGTGATATCGTCGGCGTATTCCAGGTCGCCGCCGGCCGGCAGGCCGCTGGCCAGGCGTGTAACGGACAGGCCCAGGGGTTTAATAAGTTTTCCCAGATAAATCGCGGTGGCTTCCCCTTCCACGTCCGGATTGGTGGCTACCACGATTTCCTTGACCGTGCCATCTTTCAAGCGTTTGAGCAGTTCCGTTATTTTCAGATCCTCGGGGCCGATCCCATCCAGAGGCGAAAGCGTGCCCATGAGCACGTGATAGCGCCCGCGAAAAACCTTGGCCCGTTCCAGGACGAATACGTCATTGGGCTCTTCCACCACGCACAGGGTGGAGGCATCCCGGCGGGCGTCCCGGCAGATCGGGCAGGTCTCCTCCTCGCACAGGGAAAAACACGTGGCACAATACCGAATGCGGTCCTTGGCCTCCACCAGGGTGTTGGCCAGGCGCTCCACTTCGCCCCGTTCCTGGCGCAGAAGATAAAAAGCCAGACGCTGGGCGGTTTTCGGCCCCACGCCGGGCATGCGCCCCAGTTCGTCAATCAGCCGGGCCAGGGCGCCCAGATAGATGGTCATGTCGCCCGCTTTCCCCGGGAATGGGTCCGGGGTCCTTGCCCCGGGTTGAGCAGGTTCATTTAGCGCCTCCGGCCGGGGGTTTTTTCACGACATCCACGATCTGCCCGCCGAACATCTCCAGGGTTTTCTGGACCAATGGTTCCTTGCGGGCGATTTCTTCGAATTCCTGTTTCCGGTCCTGCGACTCGGTACCGGCCTCGGGGCTGGCCGCTGCTTCGGGCTGCAGGCATTTGAGCCGAACCCGGGTAGGGCTTCCCAGTTCCGCGGCCAGGGCCGCTTCGATGGTTTTTCGTGATTCTTCCTTGTCCAGGCCGGTAAAATGGTAGGCGGAAGTGCAGGTGAGTTCCACCCAACCTTCTTCGCCGGCAGTCACCGTGACATCCCGCAACAAGGCTTGCAAACGTCGGTTTTTCTGCCCCACCTCCAGCAGGACGGCAGACCAGTGCTGGCGGACCTTATCCAGGTAGGTGCTGGGCAACACTTCTTCCAGGGTATCCACCACCAGTGCGGTCTCACCTTCCAAGGGCTCCTTGGCCGCAGGCGCCGCGGGTTTCGGGCCGCGGGCGGGCTGCGGGTCCGGAGCCGATTGGATGGTCAGGCGGCCGGGTTCAGCAACCGCGTCCGAGCCCGCCCACTTGGCAACGCGGGCTTCCATGGTCTGCAATTGACGCCAGAGTGCTTCCAGGGACACCAGCCGGTCGGTTGAACACAGCTGCATGAGCAGCAATTCAATCAGCAGCCGGGGATGCTGGGTAAAGCGAAGCTGGTCGTCGGTCGTGGCCGCCAGCTTGGCCAGGTTAATGAGGTCTTCCAGCGGAAAAAGCTGGTTCTGCCGCCCCACTTCCTCGGCCAGGCTGCCGGACAGGTTGAGCAGGTTTTCCTGGCTGGCCGCGATGCGCGCCACCACCAGGCTGCGCCAGTATTCCACCCATTCCTTCATGAAGAGCCTCAGGTCCGCGCCGTTGTTGACCAGTTGGTCTATGAGGCCGAGCGCCCGCCCCGCATCGTGCTGGGCGATGGCTTCCACCAGTCCGGTGAACACCTGCGCGTCCACCAGACCCAGCACAGCAACCACGTCCGGCGCCGTGATTTGCCGGCCGCTGAAGCTGATGATCTGGTCGAACAGGCTCTGGGCATCCCGCAGACTGCCGTCCGCGCCGCGGGCGATAACGTGCAGGGCCTCTTCGTCAATGGTAATGTTTTCCGCCGCGGCCATAACAGCCAGGCGCTCGGTGATTTCCTTGACCGGGATGCGGCGAAAGTCAAAGCTCTGGCAGCGGCTGATAATCGTGGCCGGAACTTTGTGCGACTCAGTGGTGGCCAGAATGAAGATGGTGTGGGCCGGAGGTTCTTCCAGGGTTTTCAGGAGGGCGTTGAAGGCCGCGTTGCTCATCATGTGGACTTCGTCAATGATGATCACCTTGTAGCGGCAGGAGACCGGCGCGTAGCGTACTTTTTCCCGCAACTCCCGGGCGTCGTCCACCAGGCCGTTGGAGGCCGCGTCTATCTCGATTACGTCCATGGACCCGCCCCCGCCGATTTCTTCGCAGCGGACGCAGTGATTGCAAGGCTCGCCGTTTTCCGGCGACAGGCAGTTCACGGCCTTGGCCAACAACCGGGCCGTGGTGGTCTTGCCCACGCCCCGGGGGCCGGTGAAGAGGTAAGCGTGGGAAATACGGTTGGCCTGGATGGCGTTTTTCAGGGTCCGTACCACGTGAGTTTGCCCCACCACGGTATCAAACGTGCGCGGCCGCCATTTCCGCGCCATTACAATGTACGACATAAACCGTCCTCGACTTCCTGGTCAATTCCCGGGTTTCAATCGCCTGTCGCTGAGGAAATGCTGGTCATTTTCGGAAAGGATTGAAACGGATTTGTATTCTACTATGTCTCCCGGCCCTCCGTCAAGGCCTCGTCCGGGCTGTCAGGCCCGCACGCCCAGCACCTGCTGGTAATTGTGCAGCGTTTTTTGCGCGGTGGCCTCCCAGGTGAACCGCTTGGCCTGCAGGTACCCGGCCAGGGCCATGCGGTGGGCCTCGTTGGAGTCAACGATAATCGAAAGGATTTCCTCGCTAATGCTGCACGGGTCTTCGGGATCAGCGTAGCGCACGGCGTTGGCCGCCACTTCGGGAATCGCGCCCACGCGGGAGGTAATGACCGGCACCCCGAGCTGGAAGGCCTGGAGGATGGGCAGGCCGAAGCCCTCGTCCCGGGTGGGATAGGCGAAGGCGGAGGCTCCCTGGAACAGGGCGGTCAGCAGCTCTTCCGGGATATAACCCAGGATGCGCAACCGGTCCTGGAGGTGGAGATTGTAACTCAAGGCCGGGACGATGGAGCGGTGATATTTTTCAAACCCCGCCAGGACCAGCATCTGCAAGGCCGAGCGCGGCAGACGGGCAAAGGCCCGCACCAGGTTGGCGGAATTTTTCCGCATGTCGATCGCGCCCAGGCCCAGCAGGAAGGGCCGTTTAATGTTCAATTCCTGCAGGGTGTCATGCAGATCGATTTCCGAGAGCGGCACGGCCTTGTACGGGCTGGCCAGGGGAATGACCCGGATTTTGTCCACCGGCAGTCCGAGCTTGCTGATCAATTCCGTCTGCGAGTATTCGGAATCCGTGAATATCCGGCTCGCCCGGCGGGCCCCGCGCCGGATGCCGTAGCGGTAGTAATAATGGGCCAGAAATTGCCGCGGGTAGACCGATCCCGAAACATCACGAAGTTTCCGCATGAAGATCGCGTCATGGATGGTCACCACCTGGGGCACCTTGCCCCGCCAGGCCGAGTTGTTGGCCGTGTAATGAACCAGGGAGGCGCCGCTCCGCTCCGCCAGTTTGGGCAACACTCTCTGCTCCCAGCGGGCCGGATTACCGCTGCTGCCCCAGACGCGCTCCAGGCCGTTCTTCCCGAGCCAGGGGTCTTCGCCCGCCCGGCGGTCCAGCGCGACCTTGATGGTGACGGATTTTTCAATTTCCGCCAGGGCTTCAACCAGGCGCAGGGTGTAAATTCCCACTCCGCGCGTCCGGCCCTGGGCCGGACGTCCGTCAATCAGGACAAATTCCTTCACTTTGTGCCTCCCGGCGACCACTGCCGAAACGCCCGCCGCAGCATTATCAGGGGCATGAACAGCAGTTTGCAAAGTAAGAACAATTCGCTCATAATCTCATAACCGTTTCTTTTTATAAGACGCGGCGGCCACCAAAACGTCAAATGATAGCGGATAAAACGGCCGCGGCAAAACCGGTCCGCTTCCCGGTATACCGTCTTTCGCTCAACGGCCGTGAATTCCGGCGTCTCGAACACCGGGTCGGGACTCAAATGATCGAAGGCCAGGTAATCCTCGTTGATAAAACGCCCCCGGCTCTTCGCGTAATCCCAGAGCCGCGTTCCGGGATACGGCAGGGCCAGGTAAAACGCCGGCAAATCGATCCCTCGTTCCCGGGCAAAGCGTATGGAATCCCGCACGGTCTCGGCCGTGTCATTGATATTGCCCACCATGAACATGCCCAAGACCTGGATCCCGGCGTCCTGGCAGAGACGCACGGCCCGGTCCATGTCCTCGGGCGTTTCCCGTTTGCCGATGGCTTCCAGCACCCGGGGACTGATGGATTCGATGCCCAGCGACACCCGCTGGCAGCCGGCTTGGCGCATTTTCGCCAATATCTCGGGCGAGGCGGCGTCCGCCCGCATGCCCTGGGCCACCCAGTTCACCCGCAAGCGCTGTGAGAGCAGGGCCTCGCAAAACCGGTTGATATGCGCCGCGCTGAAGGTCAGGTTGTCGTCGTTAATGTGGATCAATCGTTGGCCCCATTTTTTAACCAGCCAGCCGATCTCCGTCGCAACGTGCTCGGGTTCACGCCGTATCCACTGTTTGCCCCAAATGGTCCGGATCGCGCAGAACGCGCAATCCATCGGGCAACCCCGACTGCTTAGAATAACATGTTGC
>JAUXBQ010000183.1 GCA_030619365.1 candidate division FCPU426 bacterium
TGTCGATATAAAAACTATTGTGTTTAAGTATCGGCTCTTTAATTTTTATAGCTGATTCACCGGTTTTATGCTTTGCGAGAACAGGTATGCTTTCCGGGGATTTATCCACTGGCTGGCTAGTTCCGGATTTGAGTTTTTTTCTGTGCATTTCCAGGTCAACCCAGGATTTATACTCCTCGAGTTCTTTTTTTGCTTGCCAGGCGTCCAATTCCGCCTCGTGTAAGTGTTTTTTTAATCGTTTTATTTCATCAAGGAGTAGTTGTCGTTCCTTCGCGCTTAAAGCTGTGCTGGATTTTGGAGCTTGTTTTTGAGCAATTAAAATAGGGGATTCAGTGAAAGAATCCCGTTCTTTTTTATCAGACCAAACGGCCCGCGGAACAGGAAAAGTAAATAGAATTAATGTTATTATAAGTATTTTCACAATCATTTACGCTTCCGTTATTTCTTGAATAGCTTCCCTATTATTATGACTCATTTTAAGTGATTTCCTTTCATTTTATTTAAACAAATCATTAAAAAATCCCCATCTATCCGCTGGCCTTTTACAGAGCTTTTGTGGTATTAAATGACAAAAAGCAATTTAGGCTTTAGGTGACTTCATCGAGTGCCTGTATCGCAAAAAAACTCCGAAATGGTTTGAAAAAAAGGGCAAATATCGGATAATGAAGCCAATATTTCACAAAAAAAACCGGAGCCATTATTTCCTTGCCCAGCCATAAACCCGTATTCGACATGCAGGTCGTGGGGTGCAAAGTAAACCAGGTCGAGGCCAATATGCTGGCCGGGCTGCTGGAAGCTGACGGCTGGCAGCGCAACACGAACGGCGGCCAGCCGGACCTGGTGCTCGTGCATACCTGCACGGTCACGCAAAGGGCGGACCGGGATTCACTTCGCTTCATCCGCCAGATTCACCAAACCCACCCTAAAACCAAAATCGCGGTCAGCGGATGCCTGGCTGAACTGGAAGAAGAGAAGATTTCGCGCCTGCCGGGCGTGGCCGCGGTGATTAACCAACACTCCCGCTCCCAGGCTGCCGCTATCCTGCGTAAAAAAATACTCGCTTCCCCTGAAATTGATAAATCGGAAGATGTCCCAGTATGGGGTCAATCCGGCTTCTTTGCTGTTGGTCCTAACCCGGTCCAACTGCCTCGTTCTCGAGCGTTTATTAAAATTGAGGACGGGTGCGA
Source organism: candidate division FCPU426 bacterium (assembly GCA_030619365.1). Classification (GTDB taxonomy): domain Bacteria; phylum Oederibacteriota; class JAAXVQ01; order JAAXVQ01; family JAUVAV01; genus JAUXBQ01. The sequence continues at coordinate 1,188 of JAUXBQ010000183.1, forward strand.
CGGACTTTGCGCCTATTGCCGCGTGCGCCTGGCCCGGGGTAAGCCGGTTTCCCGCTCCCCGCAGGATATCGTGTCTGAAATTACGTCGCTTATCCAAAACGGTTATCAGGAAATCGTGCTGACCGGCGTGAACCTGGGCTGCTGGCAGCCCGGACTGGCCGCGCTGATTCCGGAAATAACCCGGCTGCCCGGCGACTTCCGGATTCGCCTCTCATCCCTGGAACCCCAGCATTTAAATGACGAACTGATTCAGGCCCTGGCCCAGGCTGGGGATAAACTCTGTGCGCACTTGCACCTGCCTTTGCAGAGCGGGGATGACGAAATACTCTCTGCCATGCGCAGAACGTATGACACGGCCATGTTCAGGGACCGGGTGAATCGCCTGAAAGCCCTGCGCCCGGAAATGGTTTTTACCGGGGACGTAATTGTGGGCTTCCCGGGCGAAACCCGGACGGCTTTTGAGAATACCTGCCAAATGGTCAGGGAAACCGGATTCGCGCGTCTGCACGTATTCCCGTTCTCAGCCCGGCCGGGCACCGAGGCGGCTGATTTTCCGGGCCAACTGGCCAGCCGTGAAATTACGGACCGGGCCAGGGAACTGCGGGCTTTGAGTGGAGAATTATATCAGGTTCACCTTCGGTCGCGGATCGGGAAACCAGTGATGGTATTACTGGAAGAAGAATTGAACCCTGGGGAATGGGCAGGCACCACGGAAGCCCATGACCGGGCCATAATCAAAACCATTGGCCAGGCCGGGAAATTGGCGCGGGGGACAGTCCTGGACCTCGATAACGAGAGACTGGTTGTGGGGGAGGAAAGCGCATGAAAATTAAGGAACGGTTGCGAAAAGTCGGCAAAACGCGGATGGCGATATATTTAGCTTTACTGGTAGCCACTTTCTTCTTTTCCATTGACCATTTCAAATTCAATCAAACTCTGGAAAATAAAATGATAGACATGAGCTATCAGTGGAGAGGGGAAACGGGCGTAGGAGCGGACGAACAAATAATCATTTTGGCCATAGATGATCAAAGTATTGAGACCATTAAATATCGCTGGCCCTGGCCGCGCAGTGTGCACGCGAAAGTCGTCGACCGGCTCTCCATGGCCCAGGCCCGGGTAGTGGCCTTCGACTTGATATTTTCCGAAGCGTCCGAAAAAGAGTGGGAAAAACAGGACAAACAATTCGGGGACGCGATTACCCGTTCCCGCGCCTGGATTGTCCTGGCCAGCATTTTCGACAGCACCACCACAGATACCTATAAGAAAACCTCTTACCAAGCCGCCATGGACAAGGTGGACCAGACCAAGGCGCATGTCGGCTTTGTGAACATTTGGCCTGACGATGACAGTACAGTGAGGAAAGCCAGGTTGTTTGGGACAATGGAGAAAAAAGAAGTAGTATCTTTTGGCATGAAGATATTGTCCCGTTATTTTAAGGTAGGAGACGAGCAACCCAAACAAGTTAACCATATAGTGCATTCTGGCCCCATGCGTATCCCGGTTGTGGGTATCGGTAATATGTTGATCAATTTTCGCGGGGGACAGGGCAATTTTAAAAGCATCTCCTTTGAGAACGTGTACCACGATTTTGACGAGGAAACGGGCGAGCCGATTTTTCCCGGCCTGCTGGACGCGGAAGTGTTCAAGGATAAAATCGTGCTCATCGGGCCGACCTTTCTAGAATCCCAGGATACTCATCCCACGCCTTTTGGCATAGTCACCGGTGTCGAAGTGCACGCGAACATCCTGGACACCATACTCAATGAAAATTTCATCATGCCCGTCTCGGCTTGGATGCGCTTTCTGATATTTCTGGTGTTGACCCTCGGCATAGCCCTTATAACCGTTGCTTTAAAACCCTTGCGAAGCTCCTTTGTGCTGTTGGGAATGGGCATTGGGTATATATTCCTGGCCTTATGGATATTCACCCATCACAATCTTATTGTGCCCATGGCGAATCCACTATTTTCCCTGGTATTTGGGTTCTTAACGATGATGATATATCTTTTTATGACCGAACAGCGGCACGGGCAGGTCATCAAGGACATGTTTTCCCGCTACGTCTCGCCCAAGGTCGTGGAGCAACTGGTCAAGGATCCTAATGCCGAGCTCAAACTGGGCGGGAACAAGCAGGTGGTGACCGTGCTCTTCTCGGACATCCGGAGCTTCACCACAATGTCCGAGGAGCTCCCGGCCGAGGCTATAGTGGAGCAGCTCAACGAGTATTTCCAGACCTGGACCGAGATCATTTTCAAGCATGACGGCATGGTGGACAAGTTCATTGGCGACGCGGTCATGGCCATTTTCGGGGCGCCGGTGGTTCACCCGGACGACCCCATCCGGGCCGTGCGCGCCACCCTGGAGATGAAAGACGCCCTGGAGCGCCTGAACCACCGCTGGCAGGCCCAGGGCAAGCGCGAATTCAGGATCGGTGTGGGCATTAATACGGGCGAGGCCATTGTGGGCAACATGGGCTCGCACCAGGCCATGGGCTATACGGTGATCGGCGACACGGTCAATCTGGCCTCCCGGCTGGAAGGAAAAACCAAGGATATCAAGGCTTTTCTGGCCATCTCCGGGTCCACCTACCAGGCGGTCAAGGACCTGGTGGAGGTGGAGGAATTCAAGGACATTACCGTGAAAGGCAAGAGCAAGAGCATGTCCGTGTACGCGGTTCTGGGTTTAAAGGGGCAATAATCCCCGGTTCCGGTCCGGAGTGTGCATACGATTGACAAACGGGGGTGGATATACTAGACTTCTTTTGAGAATATTGCGACAAATCTGGTGTTTTAAAGCGCAGCCTTCCCAAGCTCATCACCAAACTTCTCACATTCTTCGGCGTTTCAAGCACTATTTCCATTCCACCCAGGAATACGGGTATTCAATTCAGCAAGGAGGGATCGAGATGAAATCTTTATTTCGCGCAGGTGTTTTACTGTTGCTGATTCTGGCAACAGCCGTGCCCAGGGTTTTGGCCGACGCCAAGATCCTGAATGTCATTATCTCTCCGCACGTTCTGCAGGAAGTCTATAAAGCCTATCAGGATGGCCGCACCAATGTACCCATGATCAACGCCAATGTGGTCCAGATGACCGTGGCCTCGACCGAAGCGGCCAGCAGCTTTTTGTTCCGCCTGGAGGTCTGGGACGACCGCACGCGCGTCATGGACGTGAATTTCCAGACCACCAGCCCTCTGCCCATTGGCACCACGATTTTTAACGCCGCCCAAATTGCCGCCACCGGCAGCCCCATCAATTACAATGATGACTATATGACGTCGGAGAACATCGGGGAAATCATCACCGGAAACTCGGTCCTGCAGGGGAATTTCTACCTGGTGCTGGTGCCGATCAAACCCTCCGGGCCCCCGTACCGCGCCCGGGTAACGATGTTTGCCACGCGCGGCTCCCAGAACCTGCCGCCCAACCTGGTTTATCCCCGCAACGTGGAAATTACGACCGTGCTCCCCAATTTCGTATGGACGCCCGGCAGCCGCAAGGCCGTGAGTTACGAAGTGCTGGTCTCGCCGGACCAAAACCCGCAAGTCAACACCTATTGGCGCAGCAGCCGTATGCCGGCCACCCAAGCCATTTACCCGCCCTCGGCGCGGGCCCTGGCCAACGGCGAAAAATATTACTGGCAGGTCCGGGCCTTCGATGCCTTCGGCAACCCCGTGGGAGGCAATGCCGGGAAATCCCCGCCAGCCTGGTTCCGTGTCAACAGCGCGGCCCGGGCCAGCACGGCCGTGACCCCACCCGAGGTGGACCGCGTTCTGCGCCAGGTGATTCCCAAGCCAGAGGTGTTCAAGAGATTGAAAAATTACCGGCCCGTGGGCCTGGAAAGCACGCATCCGGACCTGGCCGACCTGCTGCGGCAGTTGCAGGACGGATCAGCCAAGGTGACCAGCTATGTTGTGGAATAATCAGAGGGGGTCGAAAATCATGTCACAGCGCCTGAAAAACATACTCGGATTTACCATGATATTTTTGCTACTGGCCGGGGCCGCGTACGCCAAGCCGGAACGGTCCGGTACTGCGGTGGGAACGCTGATCACCAAGATAGGCAGTGGGAGCATCGTGAATAAAGGCGTAA
>JAUXBQ010000133.1 GCA_030619365.1 candidate division FCPU426 bacterium
AAAAACCAGCATCGGAATAATCCGGGAGGATTGCCAAATGGACCAAGTAAAGTTTGAACTTGATTTCACCAAACTGTCCGGAGATTTTCTGGAATTCCTGATCGTGGCCGGTCCGCGCATTTTACTCACCCTTTTTGTTTTTCTGGTCTTGAGCCTCGGCGTGAAGTATGCGATTCATGGCATGGAACTGCTCCTGTCCAAAAAAATCACGGGCCAGCCCGTGGAAAAAGAACATGACGAAGAGCTCAAAAAACGCATTCGCACCCTTATGGTTCTGCTGCGTAAAGCCGCGTACTTGATTCTCTGGGGCGTGGGCATTACCATCGTGCTTTCACAACTGGGCGTTAACATCGGGCCCCTGGTGGCAACAGCCGGCGTACTGGGCCTGGGCTTCAGCTTCGGCGCGCAGAGCCTGGTGAAGGACTTCATCAGCGGACTCTTTATCATCCTGGAAAACCAGATCCGTCTCGGGGACGTGGCGATTATCAACGGCACGGGCGGCCTGGTGGAAGCCATCAACCTGCGCACCATCGTGCTGCGCGATCTCTCGGGCGTGGTGCACATTTTTCCCAACGGCACGATCAACACAATTTCCAATATGACCCTGGGCTGGTCGGGCTACGTCTTTGACATCGGCGTGGCCTACAAGGAAGACACGGACCGCGTCTCGGACGTGATGAAAGAAGTCCTGGAGGGCATGCGGCAGGACCCCAAGTACAGCGCCATGATTTTAGAGCCCATGGAGATCTTCGGCGTGGACGATTTCGCCGATTCCGCCGTGATCGTCAAAGCACGGGTAAAGACCAAACCGATCAAGCAGTGGGAAGTGGCCCGGGAATACCGGCGCCGCCTGAAAAAAACCTTTGACGAAAAAGGGATCGAAATCCCGTTCCCGCATACCAGCATCTACTTCGGCGAGGCCAGCAAAGCGTTTCGCGTCCTCATGGAGCAGGCGCAGAAGTAACCCCGGCCAAGGAGACGAAAATATTCGTGAAAAAAAGCTATTGGATAACGGGTGTTTTTTTATTGGGAATTTTATGGTTCCTGGTGTATTTATGCAACGAAACCGATTTCTGCTATAACGAGCCTACTAAATATGTATTATCAAACGAGACCCAATGGTTTTCACCGGAGGTCGCTCCGGTTTTTAATACTTGTCCAAAAACCGATGCGGTTTTCATCTTTTTTCACGGTTACAAAGGCTCTCCGCATAACTTAAAAAAAATTGCGAATCATTTCTCCGACAAATATAATGTGGTGCTTCCTTTATATCCCGGTCACGGAACAACGGAGGAAGATTTCCAGCAAACTTATTTCTCGCAATGGCGCGCTTATGCCAGAGATGTTTATTTGGAATACAGAAAAAAATATGCCACTGTTTATATTTGCGGTATGTCCATGGGCGGCATGATAGCACTAAGCTTGGGCGAGGAATTCAACGCGGAGTATTCACCCGACGGAATTATCGCCATCTCCGCGCCGGTATTCATGAATAACCTGCTGGGTCAGGGGCTCTTATATGATTGGCGTCTTTATTTTACGCGATTTATGTCATGGATCATCACGGAAATCAAGGAAACCAAGGCCGAGGCAGACAAGGATGGAGCCCTCTGGGCGGGATATGAGGGCAGGAATTTCATCCGTCAAGTGCATAGTTTAAAGCTTGCCATGCGTCGCGTTAATAATAAATTATCGCGCCTAAAAGCCCCCTTGCTGTTAATGCATTCCAAAGGAGACAAGACCTCGCCTTTTCAAAACTTGTTTTATATTGCCAACCAGGTGTCCAGCGATTTAATTCGCATAAGAATATTTGATCTGAGAAAATGGGAGCATGATCGGCATTTGCTTACGCTTTATCATTCTACCCGGGATCAAGTAATTTCGGAAATCGAAGGATTTATAAATGATCTATCCTCCGGGGAATCATTTGACATTCCCAAATCGGCATACTAGAATAGCCCCGCTAGAAGGGGGTGCATATGACTAAAATTAAATTCTTCTCGCTATCGACGTGTAGCTGGTGTCGGAAAACCAGGATCCATCTGGATGAAAACGGCATCAAATACAACGAAGTCGCGATCGACAAACTCCCGGGCCGGGAGCGCGAAGCGGCTATGCAGGAACTGGCGCAATATAACGCCAGCAAAAGCTTTCCCACCCTGGTGATCGCGGAAGATAACGTGGTGGTGGGTTTCAAACCCGATCAAATTCGCGAGGCCCTGAAGAAATAACCTGGTTGCTGATCCCCAATGCGTCCGTCCCTCGCCGCCCGAAGCCTGTCCCATCTGTGGCGTGACCCACGACCGCTTTGAGTCTTTCGCTTTCTAATACCGCCCCCCGGTTTAAAACTCATCCCACCGCAGAGGCGCAGAGGACACAGAGAAAAGCATCAAATAAAAATCAGGATAAAAGATATTTCTTCTTTCTTTTTTTCTTTCCAATCTTTTCTTTTCATTCTTTATACTTTTTTCTTTCCTCTGCGTACTCTGCGTCTCTGCGGTGAATAAGCAAAGTGGCGAATCGAAGGGAAGGGCTTTGTCTTGACAGGCGTGCATCCTTGGGCTAACATGGTTTAAACTTGCGCTAAATTTAAACGAAACGGGTTTCAACGACATGTCAAAAACCGGGTTTATGGTGGGAATTGCCGGGTTGCTGGCGGCCCTTTGGCTGACGGGTTGCGTCACCATCGGCCGTGCGGTGCCGGGCGGTCTGGCGGCGCAAATCGTCATGGGCGAGACCACCCGCGCGGAGATCGTGGAACGTTTCGGCCAGCCCTTCCGCACCGGACTGGACTCCGGCTTGCGGACCGTGACGTATCTCCATTACCGCGTGGGCTTGTTCACGGAGCCGGTGACCACGGACCTGACCGTGGTGTACACGCCTGAAGGCAAAGTGAAATCATACGTTTTCAGCACTAACCAACCGGAGTGACCAGACCCCGCGGGGGGCAAAACCTTTCGGCTGTTGCTTAGGCGGAGAGAGCAGGGAATCCCATGGAAATGAAACCTATCCTGACAGCGCACTATGTTGCCGGTTACCGGACGCCGGATTATTCCGGAGCCTGGGGTCAGTGGAAAAGCGAGAGCGGGGATATTCCGGAAGGCACCCAGCAGCATAACCCTGACCACTTGCTCCCCAACGGGGAGCGAGATATCGCCTCGGTGTACATGCCCGTGGTCGGGACCTACGACTCCGGGGATCCCGACCTGTGCGAATATCACATCCTGCTGGCCAAAGCCGCCGGCCTGGACGGATTTGTCGTGGATTGGTTTGGGCCGCACATGGAGCAACGGCACATGCAGGACGACGCCAACGTCCGGACCCTGTTGCACATGGCCAATAAGCTGGATTTTAAAATCGCGCTCTGTTTCGAGGACCAGTGCTGCTTCCCGCCGCTGCAGCCCATGGTGCAAAACCGGGAACAGACCGTGAACCAGGCCAAGGCCGCGCTGCAAAGCGCGCAGGACATCTTTTTCAGCTCTCCGGCCTACCTGCGCCTGAACGGACGCCCGGTGCTGACCACGCATAATCAGGGCAAACCGGGCAAAGACTGGAACACTCCCTTTTTCACCGCCGAGGAATGGAAAGAGATTCGGGCCGACCTTTCCGGGGATATCTTTCTCATGCAAAATTACCAGCCGGTGCGGCACGGCATCAGTTTCACGGACTGGGACAGTGTTTACCCCTGGGTCTCGGTCTATTACAGTGATTACGACACGGATGAGACCTTCTGGGAAAAAAGCCACAGTGCCCGGGAGCACGGAAACTACCAGTTTATTTCCGGACTGGTCAACCCGGGATACGACGACCGGGGAACCGTTATCAGCTCGCCCGGCGAATGCCGGGGAACCGGCGGCGACGGACAGCGCAAGCCGCGCGTGTTCTCCCGGCGCCAGGGCGAAAAGTACACCGCCACCTGGGAAGACAACCTGACTCACGGCGCGCAATTCATCCAGATCGGGACCTGGAACCATCACGCCCAGGGCACGGGCATTGAACCGGTCAAGGAAATCGTGCTGCATAGAAGCGCCGCCGTACCGGGCTCGGGGTACCGCGAATTGATCACCACCCGGGAATACGCCATGCGGTTCAAACAGAAAAAACTTTGGCCTCTGCCGGCGCTATTTCTGCCAGAGCGGTTGTACCGCCTGCGAAAAAGCGGCGCCCCGGAAACCCGGGGGGACCGGATCCGGTTGTACCTCCTGGAGGGGGACCTCACCGGCTCCTCCCTGGGACTGGAACACGCCGGCGTCTGACCGCTCCGGGCGTGCAAGCTGACAGGAAAGCGAGGCCAATGGGATTGCGCATTGCCTTGAAATTCGGGATCGTGCTGGGAACCCTACTGATCCTGTCCGCTGCGGCCGTTCGCGTCGAGGCCGTGGTTTATGAGAAATACCTCCTGGTAATGCCGCTCCGGCCCGCCAATCAAAGCGCGCGCAAACAGGCCTGGTTCGGCAAAGCCTTCCGCCAAGCCATGAACAATGCGGTCTTGTCCATGCAATCGCTGATCTTTCTCAAGGACGATGAATTAGCCTCCCTGCAAGACGAATTCCAGTTTGGCAGCGGGACCCCGGAACCCGGCCAGCTGGAACACCTGGCCGACAGCAAGGACATCGCGCTGCTCTACGGGACCTATCTGATCAAGGGCAACCAACTGATCGTGAACTGCCAGGTCATCCCCGGGCGCAATTTCGAGGTCAGCAGGTTCAAGGTGACCGGTTCTCCCAAAAAACTGGAAGCCTTGTTTACCTCCATCATCAAGCATACCACCCAAATCCTGGACCTCGAAGTCTCGGAGGATGAAATGAAATCGCTGCGGCGGGTGCCTGGCACGCATACCTTCGCCGCGTTCTATCAGTTTCACCGCGCCTCCAACCTCGTGGCCGCGGATCCGGAAAATAAACCCCAATGCCAAAAAGCCCTGCCCGAACTGAACAAGGCCTTGAAACGCGATCCCGCGTTCGTGCCGGCCCTGGCCCTGCGCGCGGACTGCCGTCTGACCCTGGCCTCGGGCGCCAAGGTCAAAGAACGCCAGTCGCAATTCAATCTCGCCAAGCGGGACTTGGAAAAGGGGCTGAAGTTCCACCGCCGGCACCCCCTGCTGATGTACGCCCAGGTGAAGTATTTTCTACTGACCAAGAAATACGCCAAAGCCCGCGAGATTGGCCAGGAGAACCTGATGCGGCATCCCGCCAATTTTCGCAACTACCTGCTGCTGGGAATGGCGTACCGCATGCTCAAAATGCCGGACGAGGCCGAAAAAATCCTGATCCAGGGCCTGGACCAGCAGGGCACTGAACTCCAGAAAAAACCCTTTAACCGCGATCTCGGCCTCCTGCTTCTGAAGCGCAAGGACAAGCACGCCGTAGTTTACCTCAAGGAAGTCCTCGAACTGGAAACTCGCAACGCCAAGCTCCATTATCTTCGGGCCGCGGCCCTGTACCGCCTGGAACGCTACCTGGACGCCATGAAGGATATCCAGACGGCCGAGGCCGTGAAAAACTGGAAGGATCTGCAACGCCTGAAGGCCCGGACCACCCGGTCCCTGGGCCGCATTTTCTTTGAGGAGGGGGACTACGACCGGGCGTATTCCTACACCAGCATCGCCATGAACCTCGCCCCGAATAATTTTGAAACGCTGCTCCTGATGGCCAAGGTTCTGAGAAAAAAAGGGTTCCACCAGGAGGCGCACCACCAATTGGACGTAGCCCGCGCGACGGCCCGCAAAAAGCATCCCAAAGATCACCTGTGGCTGGGCACCGAATTCGTGGCGCAGGGACACCGCCAGGAGGGTGTCGAGGAGTACCGGCTCTATCTTAAACTCAATCCCAAAGCGCCTGAACGCCGACGTCTCATTTCGCTGATCCGAAAACTACAAGGCGACGCAGATGAATGATGACCGGTATAAGTTTGGCTTCTCTCTGCCGTGCTTGCTGGTTTGGTTGATTGTATTCCTGCCCGGCCCGCTGGCCGCACGGACCGAAAAACCCTCCCTGGTCGCCGAGGAATTCTACCGGCTGCTGCGCCTGCGTCAATACGACGAGGCCACGGAACTACTCACCACGGCCGACCGCGGCAATATCGCGGCCCTGCGCAAAAAAGCCGCCCAGGCGGCCGAGAGCGGCAAAACCACCCAGCCCCTGCCGGACGCGGCGGCTATTCTCACTGACCTGTTTTTTCTCATGCACGGGACCGAAAACCAGAAAATGCTGAAGAAAGCGCAAGACGGCGAAACCATTATGCCGGAACGAATCGGCTTTTTCGTGCCCGGCCAGTATTACGTGGTGGGCAATTACGCCGTGGTTTTTACGCGCGAAACCTACGAAATCAGCCCGGACAACACCGGGCCGGTGCGGGACGATCCGCGCAAGCTCTGGATCGATCCCACCAACGCGCTGTCCAAGGTGCGGGACGAAGCCTACTTCAAGCAATGGTGGGTTTGGGAAGGAGATCGCCTGGTGATGCCGGGTATTCTCTGGCTGGTCAAGGAAAAACGGGATTGGCGGATCGACCTGTTATCCGGCGTGGTTCCCCGTGAGGCGTTCCGGAAAATTCTTCGCTGGCACTTTGGCCGGGACGTCTTTGAGGAAAAACCCAAAACCCCGGCCGAGGCCCCCGCGCCGCCCGCCAAGTGACGGGCCGCCTCCCGGCCGCGCCGGTTTAACGGGGCCAGGTCACTTTCTGTTTGAGCGGTAAAATCATCCGGCCGGTCTGCGATTGAAATTCCAATTCCCCGGATAACAGGCAGGCGGTCTTCGGTTTCAGCCGGCTCACGTCAACCGGCGAAAGACGCAATTCGAATTCCCGTGTGGCGCTGGCCGGAAAGACCACGGCCTCGGCCAGGGGCAGCAGTTTCCCGCCCCTGAACCCGGTCTGCAGGCGGCCGCGAACCGTCGAAAGGCGCAATTCCGTCTGATTGGGATTTTTGAGCTTGAATTTCAACTTGGTCTGCCGGTTCTTTTTAGAGCTGAGCACCTCGGTCAGGATCACTTCGGGCAATTGCCGGGCCGGGAGCTTGAATGACTGGTTAAAAGGTACGGCCGCGTTCAGCCAATGGCTGGCTGAGCGATACTGGCCAGCCACCCGGATGTTCAGGGGCTTGGGTTTCCGGGACGGGTCATGCCATGACGCGGGGGTATCCAGGGTCAGGGCCAGCCGGGCGAGGCGCGCGGTGTATCCCGGCACCACTGGGAGACCCTGTTGCTGCCGGAAGGCGTATTCCCGGCCCTCGAGCGTAAAGGTATAGGCCAGAGCGGAAAAGGATAAGGTGAGGGGATTGGGATTGCTGATTTTCAACTGGAGGTTGAATTTCACGCTTTCCGGGTTGATCCATTCCGTCTGAACGCGCAGGACCTCGATGCTCGGCGTATTCAGCACCC
>JAUXBQ010000036.1 GCA_030619365.1 candidate division FCPU426 bacterium
CGCCGCCCGGCCGATGGTCTGGATAAGCGAGGTCGTGGAGCGCAGAAAGCCCTCCTTGTCCGCGTCCAGTATCGCCACCAGGGAGACCTCGGGCAAGTCCAGGCCTTCGCGCAGCAGATTGATGCCCACCAGGCAGTCAAACTCCCCGGCCCGCAGGTCGCGTATGATCTTGATGCGCTCCAGCGTGTCCACGTCCGAGTGCAGATAACGGGCCTTGATTTCCATCTGCGTCAAATGCCCGGTGAGGTCTTCGGCCATGCGCTTGGTCAGCGTGGTCACCAGCACGCGCTCCTGCCGGGCCACGCGGGCGCGGATCTCACCCAGCAGATGATCCACCTGGTTCCGGGCGGGTTGCACAGTGATCTGAGGGTCCATCAGCCCGGTGGGACGTATAATCTGCTCCACCACGCGCCCTCCGCTGCGGGTCAGTTCGTAGGCGGCCGGGGTCGCGGAGATGAACATCACCTGCGGCACGTGCCGCTCAAATTCCTCGAAAAACAGCGGGCGGTTGTCATAGGCCGAGGGCAGCCGGAATCCGTACTCAATCAGGTTTTTTTTCCGGGACCGGTCGCCGCTGTACATGGCGCGCACTTGCGGAACCGTGGCGTGGGACTCGTCAATAATTACCAGGCCGTCATCCGGCAGATAATCCAGCAGCGTATACGGCGGCTGGCCCGGCTGCCGGCCGTCCATATGCCGGGAATAGTTTTCAATGCCCTGGCAATAGCCCAGTTCCCGGATCATCTCGAGGTCGAATTCCGTCCGGCGCTTGATCCGCTCCGCTTCCAGCATTTTACCGGCCTTTTCCAGTTGCGGCACCCACGCCTCGAGCTCCGACCGGATGGATGCGATGGAGCGCTCGATCTGATCGTAGGGCATGACGTAATGACGCGCCGGGTAAATCTTGACCTTGGTCAGTTTCCGCCGCACCTCCCCGCTCAGGGGATCGACCAGGCGGACACCCTCCAGCGTATTGCCGAAAAAATCCAGGCGATATGCGTAATCCGCGTACGCGGGATACACCTCCACCACGTCGCCCTTGACCCGGAAACGGCCGCGGTAAAACTCCACGTCGCTCCGCGTGTACTGCATCTCCACCAGACGGTGCAGGAAGTCCTCGCGGGCCCAGGGTTGCCCGGTTTCCAGTTCCAGATACATGTTGCGGTAAACGTCGGGCGATCCGATGCCGTAGATGCAGGAAACCGAGGCCACCACGATCACGTCCCGGCGCTCCAGCAGCGCGTGGGTGGTTTCCAGGCGCAGACGGTCCAGCTCCTCGTTGATGGAAGCGTCCTTCTCGATAAAAGTATCCGGCCCCGGCAGATACGCCTCGGGCTGATAGTAATCGTAATAGGAAACAAAGTAACGCACCGCGCTCTCCGGGAAATATTCCTTAAATTCCCCGTAGAGTTGGGCCGCCAGGGTTTTATTGTGCGAAATGACCAGGGTGGGACGGTCGAGATTGGCGATGACGTTGGCAATGGTAAAGGTCTTGCCGGAGCCGGTTACGCCCAGCAGGGTGGAAGCCGGCGCGCCGGTCCGGCCGTATTGGGTCAGGGTGGCGATGGCCCGGGGCTGATCCCCGTTAGGCTGGTAATCCGATTTCAGTTTAAACATGATTCACGCGTCCTTCGGGCCAACACTCGGCAAGGCGTCCAGCCACGCAATTACGATAAAGCATTCACGGTGTTTTTTCCAGATGTTTTAAGGGATGGGGAGGACTTTAACCAACACCGGGCGGGAACGAACGCGCCTGCTTTTTATATATTTTTCTTATCGTAAATCTGTTTGAGAATCTTCCGGACGTCTTGGTTCAGGGGATCCAGTTCCAGAATGTTCTGCGCCAACCGCATGGCTTCGATCAGCAGGTTCTGACGAACGTACATTTGCGCCTGGGTCAGCAGCACATGGACGTTTTGGTCGGCCTCCCCGGTCTCCGGAGCCGGTGCCTCGGCCGGCAGCGGAGGCGTTCCTGCGACGCGCTGTTTTTCCCGGTCGCGCCGTTCCTGGACGGCCAGGCGCAGTTTCTCCTCCGCCTCTTGCCGGAGCTTTTCCAGGTTCTTGGGTTTTTTCCCCTTGCCTTCTTTGCCGGCCAGTTCCAGCAGCCGGGCGGCCGCAGACCCTACTTCGCTCTGGCCTTTTTCCTTGGCCAGGCGTTTGGCTTGTTCAATGGATTGCTCGCGCTCGGCGCCGATGCGGTACCAGACCTCCTGGGATTTGTCCTGGCTTACGATCCGGCGGTGCAGACCCTTCAGTTTGCTTCCGGCGGTTTCGTTGTCCGGCTGTAATCGCAGGATGGTAATATAGGATTCCACTGCCTCGTCCCAGGACTGTTTGCTCTCGTAGTGCGCCGCCATGTCGAAAAGGTTCTTCACGACCTCCTCGTTTTTCGGTGGTTCCTCGCGGTCCTTGATCGCCGGCGCGGCCTCCGGAGCCGGCGCGGACCGGCCGCCCTGGCTCTGGGCGTTCAGGTACTGGTCGATTTCTTCGAGCTTGGCGCTTACGCCTTGATGGTCCGGCAGCTTGTCCAGCAGGCGCTCGCAAATTTCCCGGGCATTCTTGGCAAAGCCCCGCTGCATCAGGCTGCCGATCTGCACCAGACGCGTCTTAACGATCTCCTCGACCTTGGTCTTGGCCTCGTGGTTGTCCGGGTCCAGCTTGATTATGCGGGTATAGGCATGGACGGCTTTTTCCATGTTGTTGGTGGCGCTCAACAACTTGGCGGCTTTCCCGTATTCACTGATGGCGGACTCCGGGTCGCCTTTGCGGATATGGATCTCGGCCATCATGTTGTGCACCAGAAAATCCATGGGATCGATGGCCACCAGTTTCTGGTACTCGCCCAGGGCGCGGTCCCATTTGCCGCTCTCGAAATAATTATAGGCGACCTTGACAATAATGCGTTTTTCTTCCTGTTCCGCCATGCCGAATCCTTGTCCGCGCCCTTGAATGGATTGCTCCGCGCCGGCCCGTTGTCAGGGTAACCGGCAGCGCTGAAATTATACCCGCCGCCCGAAAGACTAGCAAGGCGGAAATCGTGAGCCGCTTGACAGTCAACCGGACCGGATGGTACGATAGCCCGAAACGACATTCCCCGACGGGAGATTCGCGGCCATGGGCGCCGCAGCTTCTCCGGGATCGAGGCGCATGAACATTCTCGACTTCATTATCGCCGGCTGCATGTTACTGGCCTTCTTTGTCGGCTGGAAGCTGAAAGCCCTGAACCTGCTGGGCATGACGCTTTCTCTCCTGGCCGGCATCTGGCTGGCCAACCACTTTCACACGTCGTTCCTGGGCCTGTACCACAACTTCCCGGTTGTCCTGCGTCATTCCCTCGCCTGGATCACCGTTTTCCTGGCCATCGCGGTCACCATTTCCATATTGTTCACCATGCTGGCCAAGGCCTTCGAAATTATCCGGCTACAATGGCTGGACCATCTTTTAGGCGCCGTGCTGGCCCTGGTCGTGATGTTGGGATTGTTGATGATCGCGGCCACGGTAACGGACACCGTGTCCCGCTTGTATGGCTGGAAAATCGTGGAGCGTTCCCGGCTCGCTCCGGCCCTCGTGCACACCGCCCGCCCCCTGATCCAAAAGGGACTGCATAAGTTCCCGCGCCTGAAAAAGTCGCTGCCCTAGTAGGGGCGGGTTTAAAACCCGCCCCTACATGCTCACGCTCCTAGGCCGGACCCGCCCCTTAAAACTGCCGCAGGAACCTCAGATCATTCTCGAAAAAATAGCGCAAATGATCGATGCCGTATTTGAGCATGGCCATCCGCTCGACGCCCATGCCAAAGGCGAATCCCGTATACGTTTCCGGGTCGATCCGCCCGGCGCGCAACACTTGGGGATGCACCATGCCCGCACCCAGGATTTCGACCCAACCCGTACCCTTGCAAAGATTGCAGCCTTTTCCCCGGCACTTCACGCACGCCATGTCAATCTCCGCCGAAGGCTCGGTGAACGGAAAAAAGCTGGGTCGAAAACGCAACTGCGCCCCCGTCCCGAACACACGCCGGATAAAAAGCGTCAGGACGGCCTTCAGATCCGCGAAGGATACGTCCCGGTCCACCATGAGCCCCTCTACCTGGTGAAACATGGGTGAATGGGTGGCGTCGTCGTCACAGCGGTAGGTTTTCCCGGGCATAATGGCACGCAGGGGCGGCGACTGTTGCTCCATATAGCGCACCTGCACGGGCGAAGTGTGCGTCCGCAACAGGACATCCCCTGAGATGAACAGCGTATCGTGCATATCCCGCGAGGGGTGGTCCACGGGAAAATTCATGGCGCCGAAATTATAGTAATCGGTTTCCACTTCCGGTCCTTCGGCCACCGCGAAGCCGAGGCTCCGGAATATGTCCTCGATGTCCCGGATGGTCCGGTTGAGAATATGTTCCCGGCCCAGTTCCGGCGGACGTCCGGGCAGCGTGGGATCGGGACGCAGTTTGGGATCCGCGGTCCAGCTCGCGCGCTTCAATTCCTCGACGCGCGTCTCGATATGCCGGAGAAGCTGGCCCTTCATTACATTGGCGATCTGCCCCACTTCCCGGCGGACAGCCGGGGGCAGGTCCTTCAGTCCCTGCAGCACCCGGGTGAGCTCGCCCTTCCGGCCCAGGGCCTTCACGCGGATATCCTCCAACTGCTTCAACTCGGAGACCTGCCGGACGGCTTCACTGATTTTTTTAAATATCGTCTCCAGTTGGTTTTTCAAGAACTGCTCCTCCGGGAAGCCGCTTGCGTTAACCGGCGCTGCCGGACAGCCTCAAAAGCCAGAATGGCGCCGGCCGCCGCTACGTTCAGGGATTCCGTCCCGCCGGGCATCGAAATATTAATGCCATGATCGCAGGTTTGCAGAATTTCATTCTCCAGTCCGCCGCCCTCTTCACCCAACACCAGTAACGTCGGCCGGGTCAGATCGAACAAGGTGTGCGGACGCCCGCCTTTGGGCGAGGCGGCCAGGGTCTGGATGCCCCGCTCCCGGCATTTCCTGATGAGCACGGGAGGCGCCGCGCCTTCCAGCACGGGAATCCGGAAGACCGCGCCGGCCGAAGCCCGCAGGACTTTTGGGGAACCCAGCTCCGGGCTGCCCTGGCTGAGCCAAAGGCCCGAGGCCCCCGCTCCGGCCAGACTGCGAATCAGCGCGCCCGTGTTTCCGGGGTCCTGCAGCCCGACCAGCAAGAGGCCCAAAAATTCGGCCCTCTCCACCCGTTCCCACAACTGGGCCTCGGTCCAGCGGGGCCACTTCACGACCGCCAGGACCCCCGCGGATTGTTCGGTGGCGGTTAAGATCGACATCTGCTTGGGCGAGGCCAAGGACGTCGCAATCCCGGCCGCGGCCAGCGCGCGAACCAAGTCCGTACGACGCGCCCAAAACGCCCCGCTCCCGACCACGGTTTCGATGTGGACGCCGCCTCTCAGGACTTCCTCGATGAAGCGCTCGCCTTCCAGCAACGTCAGGCCGGTGGCCTGGCGTTCTTTCTTCACCTGCAGCGCGCGGATTTTCCCCAAGCGGCGTTTGGACAGTATAGGCAGGGCGGCCAGGACCGTTGCTCCTTAAGCCGCCAGAGCCTGCTTGGCAATGGCGGCAATCTCAGTAAACGCCTGGGCGTCGGTTATTGCCAACTCGGCCAGCACTTTCCGGTCAATATTGATCTCCGCGTTCTTCAGGCCCTTGATCAACTGCGAATAGGACAAGCCGTTCCCGCGGGCCGCCGCGTTAATGCGGGTAATCCACAGTCCGCGAAAGTCCCGCTTCTTGGTCCGGCGGTCCCGGGTGGCGTACTTCAGGCTGTGCCGCACCTGCTCGGTAGCCAGTTGAAACTGGTTTTTCTTGGCGCCCCAGTACCCTTTGGCGCGTTTAAAGACCTTCTTTTTGCGGGCACGCGTCGCGACCCCGCCTTTTACTCTAGGCATAACACTTCATCCTCCTTTATACAATAGGACCGATCCCGGGCTGGGATCAGTGGCTGTAGGGCAATACGGCTTTCACATTGCGCGCCATCTGGCCCTTGATTTCGATGGTCCGTCGCATTTGGCGCAATTTCTTGGGCGCTTTGTCGCTGAGCAAGTGTCGTCGTCCGGTGGCCCTGGAGAGCACCTTCCCGGTTTTAGTGATGCGCAGGCGTTTGGCGGCCTTCTGCTTGGTTTTTAACTTCGGCATGCTCTTCACTACTCCCTTTTTTTAGAATCGACCCGTCTTTCCTGACGGAGACCGCCCTGCTCCTGGAATCACGGACGCGAGCGGCTGGTTCGAATCCCGCGGCGCTTTGCAGAGCGGCTATTTCTTTTTCCCAACGCGGCCCGGAAACTCGGGCTTTTTGGGAGCCACCATCATGACCATGTTGCGCCCCTCCAGCTTGGGCATGGACTCCACGCTGGCTAGATCCACCAACTCTTTGACCAGCTTGTCGAGAATCCGGCGGCCCAGTTCGATGTGATCCATTTCCCGGCCGCGATACATGATCGTGACCTTCACTTTGCTGCCATGTTCCAAAAAACGAAGAATATGGCCTTTTTTGGTCTGGTAGTCGTGTTTGTCGATTTTGGGCCGGAACTTGATTTCCTTCACCTGAACCGTGTGCTGGCGCTTCTTCGCCTCTTTTTCGCGCTTGCTTTGCTCGAAGCGAAACTTGCCGTAATCGAAAATTTTACACACCGGCGGCTTGGCTTCGGGTGAAACCTCGACCAAATCTTTTTCCTGATCTTCCGCTAGTTTCAAGGCTTCAGTCAGGGGCATCACCCCCAACTGTTCCCCGTTGCTGTTTACGACCCTGACTTCTCTGGCCCTGATTTCTTCGTTGATGCGTTGTTCTGGGATAATCTCACCTCCATTTGATTTATAAATAAAAAGCGGATGATATAGCATCATCCGCTTTAAAAACCACATCTTTTGGTTTTTTAGGAAGGCCCGGGCTGACAGCCCTTCCGGCATCGCCGGGCGAGAAGCGGATGCTTCTACTTGATCCGAGTAAATTCAATTATGTAGGAAATAATACGCACTGCAGCGGGCAAAGTCAAGAGATTTTGATGATTTGTAGTGTGTGACTTGTTCTTTTACAGCTTTTTTAATAGATTAAGATATTCTTGTGGCGTTAGTTTAAGAGTCCTTAAATTCGATCGGACATAAAAAGAAGTCACTTCTCTATCATGGGGTACAACGATCGGTCTACTTAAATCTGACCTATGATAGATATGGTGGTCTCCTTTTTTCCTCGAAAAAGAACAACCGATATATTTTAAGAATCTTATATATTTAGAAAAAGAAATAGGTGTTATACGGGACACGGAATATTAACATCCATGAAATCTTTAGATACTATCTCATAAGGTGGCTCCCAACATTTATGAGGTTTTGTATGCTTAATCCAACCCATTTCATTCAGATATTTATCTAATTTGCCCATGCGTAGCATTTCTTCAAAAAAAATGTCTAATAATTCATTGAATCTATGTTGAGCTTTCTCAAATGAGGTGGCTTGTGTAGAAATATCCAGTACAGGGCAATAGGCAACAAAATACTTTCCCTCTCTAACAATTTGAACCGGAATTTTAACGGAAACTATGGCCCGTCTTGACATTATTTTTCCCCCACACTCCAAATGATCGTACTTAATCCTTCAATAGTTTAGATCAATAAAAAGATTTTTTACCTATTTCTAGCTCCTAAACGTCCATATAAAGTATACCATATATTTTGAGATTTTGAAACTATAGCATATGTAACTAGATAATCCGACTATAATGTGGCCCGGATCAGCCATTAACCAAACCTTTTCTACGCTACAATCCTTTTTCCCTTGCTTCCGCCTGCCGGGCGATTTTATCCAGAATACCGTTAATAAACCGGCTCGAGTCCTCGGTGCTGTACTTTTTGGCCATTTCTATCGCTTCGTTGATAATGACGTTTTTCGGGATATCCGGACTTCGCAGCAATTCATACGTCGCCAGGCGCAGCAAATTGCGATCTACGCTCTCCAACCGGTCCAGTTCCCAATTCAGGGCCTTTTCCGCCAGCAGCCGGTCAATGGCCGGCAGTTCGGCCATGACGCCCCGGGAGAGCTGTTCCGCATACTTCTCGGCTTCCCCGGAGCCCTGCTTGCCGCCCAGGTAGTACTGCAGGACTTCTTCGGGGTTTAGTTTCCCTACGTCGATCTGGAAGATGATTTTCAGTGCGATTTCTCTCGCTTGCCGTCGTCGCCCCATTACGAAGCCTTGTCGATTTCCCCGTACAAGTTGACCATCTCAATGGCCGAGAGCGCCGCGTCAAAGCCTTTGTTGCCGGATTTTGTGCCGGCCCGTTCAACCGCCTGTTCAATGGTATCCGTGGTCAACACGCCGAAAATGACCGGCACCTGGGATGAAAAGGCGACTTGCGCCACCCCTTTGGCCGCCTCAGCCGCGATAAAATTAAAATGCGGAGTGCCCCCCCGGATGATCGCCCCCAGGCAGATTACAGCGTTGTAACGCCCGGTCTCCACGGCTTTCTTGGCCGCGAACGGAATCTCAAAAGCGCCTGGAACCAAGGCCACTTCGATATCCGCCTCCTGAGCACCGTGCCTGATTAAGGCATCCGTGGCCCCTTCCAGGAGCTTTTTGGAGATAAACTCATTGAACCGGCTGACCACCACGAAAAACTTTTTGTTCTTTACCGTTAATTTCCCTTCATAAATCTTCATGATTACGCCTCCTTTAGTAGGGGCGATCCTTGTGATCGCCCTGACAGCCAATACGGTCGCCCTGAATTTAAACAAATTAAACGTCCAACAAGTGACCTAGCTTGTTTTTCTTGGTTTTAATATACTTAATGTTCTGTTCTGAATATTTTACTTGAATAGGAACGCGCCGGGCTATTTTAAGCCCATAACCCTCTAGTCCCACAATTTTCCGAGGATTGTTCGTGATCAGTGCGATCCGTTTCAAGCCCAGATCAGCCAAAATCTGGGCGCCAATACCGTAATCCCTTAAATCCGGGGCAAAACCAAGCTCCTCATTGGCCTCCACAGTATCCAGGCCGTGCTCCTGCAGGTGATAGGCCTTGAGTTTGTTAATCAGCCCGATCCCCCGCCCCTCCTGGCGCATGTAAAGCATGACGCCCAATCCTGCTTTCTCGATCATGCAAAGGGCCTGATGCAGCTGATCCCCGCAATCACAGCGCAGGGAGCCTAGAATATCCCCGGTCAAGCACTCGGAGTGCACCCGGACCAGAGGCACTTTACGCGTGGCCACGGTCAGGTCGCCCTTGACCAGAGCCAGGTGCGGTCCGATTTCACCCACTGATTCATAGGCAATGAGTTTGAAATTACCCCACTTGGTCTGCAAATTGGTCTGCACGGCGCGCGCCACCAGTTTTTCATGCTTGCGCCGGAAACGAATAAGGTCCGCGATGCTGATCATTTTCAAACGGTGGCGGCGGGCAAAACGTATCAATTCCGGCAGGCGGGCCATGGTCCCGTCATCATTCATGATCTCGCAAATGACACCGGCCTGCGTTAGCCCGGCCGCCCGCGCCAGATCCACGGCCGCTTCCGTGTGCCCGGCCCGGCTCAGCACCCCGCCCTCCCGCGAACGCAGGGGAAAGATGTGCCCGGGCTTGACCAGTTCCTGGGGTTTGGTCTTCGGATGGATCAGTTTCCGGATGGTATGGGCCCGGTCATGGGCCGATATTCCCGTGGTCACGCCCTCATGCGCGTCCACGGAAACCGTGAAGGCCGTGCGGAAGCGGTCCGTATTCACATTGACCATGTCGCCCAATTGCAGACGGTCCAGGTCGCTGCCAAGCATGGGTACGCAAATGAGTCCGCGCCCGTACCGGGCCATGAAATTCACGGTCTGGGGCGTGGCCTTCTCCGCAGCCATGAGCAGATCGCCTTCGTTTTCCCGGTCCGCGTCATCCACCACGACCACCAGGCGGCCTTGACGAATATCCTGGATAGCGTTCATGATCTTCTGCATGCTTCCCTCCGTGGTAGGGAACAGGCATGCCTGTTCCCTACGTGTTCCCCGCCAGATTGCCAGAATCCCTGTCTATCTGGTTTCAATCCATATACCCGTATTCAGACAGTTTTTCCAAAGTGACCTCTCCCCCGGGCTTCCGGACCTCGAGCAAACGCTCCAAGTATCGGGCCACCAAGTCAACCTCGACATTAACCCGGTGTCCGGGAGCGAGCTGGCTCAGGGTCGTGGTTTGCAGCGTGTGCGGGATCAGGGCCACGGTAAAACGGTCTGCGGCCGTCAATTCCGCCACGGTCAGGCTGACCCCATCCAGGGCCACCGCGCCCTTGGCTGCCACGTAACGGCAGAGTGGCTCAGGCAGGCGAAATTCCATGGTTTGGGAGGCGCCCAGGGTATGGCGCGCAATCACGGTCGCCAGGCCGTCCACATGCCCGCTTACCAAATGGCCGTCCAAACCGTCGGCCAGGGTCAGCGCCTTTTCCAAATTGACCTGCCCGCCGGCCTGCCAGTCCCCCAGCGTACTCCTGCGCGCGGTTTCCGGCGTAACCTCGGCCATAAAACCGTCCTCGGCCAGGGTGACAGCGGTCAGACAAACCCCGCTCACAGCCACCGAATCGCCGATTTTCAGCCCGGCCTGGCGGGTCTGCGGCGCTTGTATTTGCAGCCGTATGACTTCGGATTCGGGATAGACGCCGGTTATTTTACCCACTTCCCGAATCAATCCGGTAAACATCTATTTACCTCCCCGGGCCCGCCGTGTGGCCCCCGCGCGGGTTGTGTTCCTCTCCAATTCGGCGACGCAAAGCATATCCGCGCCCAGCAATCGCCAGGCGCACTGACGCAGAGCCAGCGCCTGCGAGGGGTGGGAAACACCCGCGCCGCCCACCGGGCCGGGCGCTTCCCGTCCGCCGATCACTTTGGGTGCGTAAATAAACTGGATTTGATCGGCCAGGATTTCTCCCCGGCCCCCCGTTAACCCAAGAAACCCGGCCTGTACCTCTGCCCCGCCTTCCACCAGCACTTGACTGGCCCCGCGCTCAGCCAGACGCCGCAATAAGGCGGCTAAATCCACCCGTCCGTCTTTACCGGGCAAATGCCATATTTCCACGCCCCTGCGGTCCCAGGACCCTCGCGGAAAAATCCGGGCCGTGGCAATAATCACGGGCCAAGAGCCGGCTTTGCTCAGCATGGCCAGGGTCTTGGGAATGGGCGCCCGCCCCCACAGGATTACCCGGACCGGCTTCCCGGTCCGTCCGGCGCGTCCATGACGGACCGTCAGCCTGGGATTATCCTGCAACGCGGTTCCCTGGCCGATAATGACCGCATCGGACAGGCTTCGCAAGTGATGCGCGTAACGCCTGGCCGCCTGGCCGGTGATCCAACGGGATTCTCCGCTGACGCAGGCGATTTTTCCGTCCAGGGAGAGCGCGGACTTGCACACCACAAAAGGCAAACCAGTGGTTACGCGCTTAATAAACACTTCATTCAGTTTTTTCGCGGCCCGGCGCTGCAGGCCCACCTCAACGCGCACGCCAGCCGCTCTTAGCCGCCGGAACCCTTGACCCAAGACCTTGGGATTGGGATCCCGCAGGGCGCAGACCACGCGCGCCACCCCAGCCCGGATGACCGCTTCCGCGCAGGGAGGCGTTTTCCCGTGGTGGGAGCACGGCTCCAGGTTCAGGTACAGGGTGGCTTCTTTAGCTCGCCGGCCCGCCTGTTTGAGCGCGTTCACCTCGGCGTGCGGTCCGCCGTATTGCTTATGCCAGCCCGCACCCACGATGTTTCCGCGCTTGACCACCACCGCGCCCACCATGGGATTGGGCCAGGTACGGCCCAGGCCTTTGCGCGCCAGGCGAAGTGCCAGGGTCATCATTTCAGCATCCAGACGTTTTCCCATGGAGCCCCCCGGGCATGCCCGGGGTACCCCGGGTAACCTTGCATCGTACGCCCGCTTGGCAGGCGACATCCCGCGAAGCTTCAAGACGCATTTATCCCCGGGCAAGCCCGGGGTGTTCAGCGTAGCGGGACAAAAAAACCCCCAAGCCAAAGGCTTCGGGGTTTTTGTACTCGCTCGTCTGAGTTCAGTACACGCCTTCTCCCATCCCGACTATGACGGTCGGTGCCGGAATTACACCGGCTCAATCCCGTGCCAGGCACGGGACTCGCGGACTATTACCGCCGGTGGGGATTTTCACCCCGCCCCGAAGGCTCTGCTTGATTTATCTTATTTTAAAGACCAAGCGCTTGATTCTTGACTTGCGCGCCACGATTTTAATATCTTTTTTACGTAGCGTCAAGCGTTCCTTTAAATAATCCTGCACCAGCTCCCCTTTATACCTGGCGTCATCCACGTCCTTGGAATATGCTTCCATGACGAGGGGGAACTTCTGGTGCGTGGTCAACATATCGGCCACTTCGCGCAGGTACAGCTGACCCTTGTCGCTGATGACGGTCTTCCGTGCTTTTTTGGTAAAAATCGCGTCCATGACCACCTGGGCGATGGTTGTGCCATTGTCATCATACATCAGGGATTCCAGCACAATGGGTTTCCCCATCTGGCTTGTGGGATTTGAGGCCACGTCGATCACCGAGAAAATGTAGGAATACGAGGTGCCCACGTCCAGCATGGCCTTGGTCTTCCCCAGGCCGTCCCAAATAATTTGTTTGGGCAAGGAGCCCTTCCCGGAAAAATCCCTGAATACATTGCCGAAGCTGTCGGTAATTCGCAGGCGCCATTTAGCGATTCTAACTTTGCTTTTATAGCGCGGATTCAAAGTTAAAATCGGCGGCTGCTTGAACAGGAGGATGTGGGGCGAAGCGGCCTGCGTGCTGTTCAACAGTCTGGGAACCGAAATAGAGGGATCGGTCATAGAGGTCGGGGATACGTCCAGCACGCTGTCCTCGGTCTTCACGTAAGGAACCGCGATTTCGTCGACGTCAAAGATGAGATCCGGCTCCGGTTTCTCCACCTTGACGCGCAGGCGCTGCACGCCCTTGACCACGATTTCCTGTCCATCGTCCTGGGCCTCTTTTTTATCCGGCGGCCCGGCCAATTTATCCTGGTCCTTCTCCGCGGCGGCCGCGGGGAGGGTTAACAGGGCTGCCAGCAAGATGCCCAGCCAGGGGATAAACCTTCGTTTCGTCATGCGTGTCACCTCGAGAGCCGGAAATAGAATAGAATGACGCCTTCTTGCTCCTCCTGCCGTTTGCTGCTCGGCAGGGGCGCAAATTTAAAGGCTTTGAGGGCTTTCACGGCCAGTTGATCGATCTCGGATTTACCCGAGCTCTGTTCCACGAAAATATTTCTTTTAACGATCCCGTTGGGAAGCACGAAGAAATGCAGGCTCACGGAGCCTTCCCAGCCCTGTTCCTCGGCCCAGCGGGGATACTTGGGCATGTAGGTCTCGAGACGGGGCCGGTCTTTCAGCGGACCGAAAATTTTAAAAGTGTTCCGCTCCCGGTTCAAATTCAGGTTGGAGGTGTCAAACGCCACCTTTTTCTTAACCTTGGGCTTTCTAATGGTCGGCATGTCCGCCAAGGAACCGCCGCGCGCCTGGAGATTGGCCCGCCGGGAAAATTTGGCCGTGTTGACGACCGGCTGCTGACGTGACGGCAGAAAACTGCTCTTCCTCCCCAGGCTGATGCCCGAGGGCAGCTTGGCCGCGCTGGCCAGGGAGTCCTTGCGCTTGTTCATCTGCAGGGCGTTCACGTTCATCCCGGCCGGCGACTTGACAGCCTTACGGCCGACCAGGTCCAGGGGCTGCCCGGGGATGGCCGGTTTATCCAGATCTTTCTTGCTGCCCAACTTGAGCGCATCCGGCATGGCGATTTCGAGTTTGTCCTCGCGCTTGGGCAGGTCCATGGGCAGTTGGGAAGCCAGTTCCGACTTGGCTTTCAGGGGAATGGCCTGTTTCAGGAAATCCCAGACGTTTCTCTGCTGTGGTGGCGCCACGGGCATGGGCGGAGGCGCCTCCGCCTCCGGAATGGGGATTATCTGGTCCACCAGGGTAATCTCGGTCAATAGGACTTCCGACTTCATCTGCTGGTGGGAGACCATGAGCACCAGGAAGAAAGCCGAGGCGTGCATGAGTAAAGAAAGGAACCCCCCCTTGGTCAGCCCGGGGATATCGAAGTCCGCCGCGAACTTCTCATCTTCCTCTATAATGATTCTAACATGTCCCATAACCGCACCTTTTCCGGTCTAATCCTTGTGTTCGGTGGCAAAAACGAGTTTTTTAGCACCCAGTTCCTTGGCCAAATCCAGGGCATTGAGCACAATGCCGTGATTGGTCAGCACGTCCGCCCGGATAATCACATATTTCTCAGCGCTCTCCGCCAGTTTTATCTTGAGTTCCGGCTTCAATTCCTCGAGCGTAACTTCCTTGGCATTAACCGCGAGGTTTTCGTCCTGGTCAATGGTGATGGTGATATTTTCTGTGGACTCCCCCTCGTCGGTCGTGGCTCTTGGCAGTTCCACGGTCATGACCGGCTGGCTGAATAAGGGCGCCGTGACCATGAAAATAATAACCAGGACCAGACAGACGTCCACCAGGGGCGTCACGTTGATCGCTGTAATGGGTTCATCCGCAGGTCCAGCAGCACCCATGGCAATACCTCCTAACGTCTCCGTCTGCGCTTTTTCTTTTTGTCCAGCTTGCCCATGACCGGGCTGCGCATGATGGACAAGCCCACGGCCCCGCTCTGCTTGGCGATATCCAGCACACTCACGACCACGCCGTGCTTCACGTCCTCATCCGAGGTGATGGTTACGACTTTTTTCTTGTTGACCTTCAGTTTAGCGGTCATGAGCGCGGGCAGGGATTCCAGCGTCACGACGTGTTTGTTAAGATAGATCTTTTCCGCCGTAATCCGGACGGCCACGGATTCATTCTGGGAAACCTGGCCCTCGGCCGCGTCCACTTTACTGCTGGCCACGACGATACCGGCCTGCATGGCCATGGGCGCGGTAACCATGAAAATGATGACCAGCACCAGGCATACGTCAACCAACGGCGTTACGTTGATTTCGGTGATGGATTCTTCGCCTCCGCCTCCCATCGACACGGCCAATCACCTCCCGAAAATCCGAATCGTATCCGCCGGGCTTAGCGTTTCCGGCCCCCGGCGGCCTCGGCCTCAC
>JAUXBQ010000213.1 GCA_030619365.1 candidate division FCPU426 bacterium
ACTATACGGATAGGTATAGCAGAGATTCTGATCCAGCAGATCCTTGGTATACTCCGGCATGGCGAATTGGCGGGCCACTTCGTGAAACACCACCCGCGCCCCCTGGTCTTCCAGGTAGTCGTATAAATTCGTGAACACCCCCGGGATGCCGATCAGGCCCAGGCGCAGCTGCGAGCCGGAATATTCGGCTTTCCGGCCGCTCAGCATGCTTTCCAGTTCATTTTTAAAGACATCGGGATTGCTCAGAAAATCCGTGCAGTTGACCAGCGCGTACAGGTTGTTGGCGCTGGACATGCGGTTCTCCTGCCAGGTCAGGCGGTCGATCACATGCGCCAGTTTTCGGATCTCATCCAACCGGGCCTTGCTGGCTTCCACGTCGTCCCACTGGACGCCGAAATAATCCATGAGTTTTTGGACTTCCCAACGCAGTAGCTGCCGGTTTTTTTCGTAAGGAAAGGAAAAAGGAATAAACTCCACACCAATAGGCAGCAGCGATTCCAGCATGCTGGTCATGGGGCTGCAATCGCCCTGGGCCACGCCGATAATCACATTGATGTTGTTGTTGCGAATGACGCTATAAACCCCTTTCACCCAGGTGCAGATATTGCGCGGCAAGCCGAAACGCTCGGCCTCCTCGATCAGCACGCGGGCCTGGGGATCGCTGATAAAAACATTATTTAAATCCACCGGAACGCAGTTCGAGGCGTAAAGAATCTCGACCGGAATCGTGGACGTAATACCGATGCGTTCCTTGGGGCTTTGCTGTTCCATAACGGCCTCAACCACTCCCGGGGGTTTTCAAAAACAGAAGTATACTCAATTTTTTCGGGATTGAAAGGTTAATCTTGCTTTTTTTAACATGTCAATCATACGTGTCCAAATTAACGAATCAAAGTGTTCAACGAGATCGTCCGGGAGGACTGTTCGAGCTTCCCGAAGGGGACGAGTTCCGCAGCCAGAAAAAATCTACAGGTAAAGACCTCGAACTTCTAAGTTTGCTTGTCATATAACCTTTTTTCAGCCAGTCAGGCCAGGCCCAGCAGGCGGTGCATTTGCGGAATGAGGCGAGTGCGAGGATGAACGGCCAGGGCGGCGCAAGACAACGCATCCAGCCGTTTGCTCCGCGCAGGATGCTTCCAGGCCGGGCCAGTGGCGGGCTGGATAATAAACGCCCAGCCCGGTTTACACCGAAAGGCCAAGCGAGCGGCAATGGTTATTTCCGAAGGGGTCGTGACAGGCATCACCACGACTTTCACGCAACCCTGTTTTTGTGAATAGCTTTGTAAAACTGACTGGTATTGGCGCCAAGAGGCCTTTTGGCCGGTTGCGGATTCCAGCTTAAAATCCAAGGATATGAAATCAAATGCTTTTGTATTATATTGTTCAATTGTGTCGCATAAACCGTTTGTTTCCAACATTAATTGTGTTTCCTTCGAGTTTTTCTTCAAGGCAATTCCGATGGCGTACGTAAAACCGGGCTGCTCCAGGGGTTCTCCGCCGGTCAGGGTCACGCTATGGATCGGTCCGTGGCCGGCCAGCATGGGACGGAGTATGGTGACCAAGCGATGGATTGATATTGGATTGGGCAAACGCCTGAACCGGGAACTGGCGGGTATGGCGTAGAGCCGCCAATGCTCGGGCGATGGATTACGGGCTAAAGGAGTGTCGCAAAAGCGGCACCCGCGGCTGCACCCGGCCAGCCGGATAAAAAGCTGCCGTCTGCCCAGCCAGGGCCCCTCTCCCTGATGGCTGATAAAGACCTCGCTTAAGTAGCCCTGTGCCGACTCATTCATAATAGCGGACAAATGCCCTGGACGACTCCCAAACCGTGACGGCCTTTATGCGCACCGGCCGGTTGGCCAGCTTTTCCCCGCACTTCCGGTAAACAATGCGGGCCATGTTCTCAGAGGTCGGATTGACATCCTTGAAATCCGGCAGCTCATTCAGCATGGCGTGGTCGTAGCTTTCCAGCACCGAGTTCAACACGGATTTGAGTTCAGTGAAATCCAGGGCCAGGCCAATGTCGTCCAACTGCGGCGTGCTGACTTCGATACGGATCCGCCAGTTGTGCCCGTGAAAGTTTTCACATTTGCCTTTATATCCCCGCAACTGATGGGCGGACGCGATATCCTGTTCAATCACCACGTCGTACATGACAACACGACCCTCCTATAGCGAAACGCGCTTTACCTGTTCCAGTTTCCGGCCCCAGAGCGTTGCGCCCACCCGCACGAACTGCGCAGGAACATCGGAGACCAGGAAGACCTGGCGGCCGCGCCGGGAACCTGGTTTGAGCAGCCCTTTGGCCTCCAGGACGCTGCGCAGCGCCTTGGCGACCTCTTCGGCGGAATCGATAATCTGTACGCGTCGTCCGCAGACTTTTCTAAGCGCCGGCTTTAACGCCGGATAGTGTGTGCACCCCAAGATCAGACTGCGGATGTTCTTGCGCAGCATGGGCGCGAGGTATGTCTTTATGACACTCAGGGGAATAGGCCCGTTCAGCCATCCCTCTTCCACCAAGGGCACCAGCAGGGGGCAGGCCTGGGAATAAACCACGGCCTGGGGCTTGATTTTACGGATGGTGACCGGGTATGCCTGGGAGCGTATGGTGGCCTGTGTGCCAATGACGCCGATCGGGCCGGAATTGGCCTTCTCGAGCGCGGCTTGACCGCCGGGCTGAATTACGCCCAATATCGGAATCTTGAAACTCCGGTGCAGCATGGGCAGCGTATAGGCCGAGGCGGTGTTGCAGGCCACGACCAGGGCTTTGATCCGGTACTGCCTGAGGTGCGAAACGCACTCGCGGGTGAAACGCACCACGGTTTCACCGGCCTTACTGCCGTACGGCGTACGCGCGGTGTCTCCCAGGTAGACGAGGTCCTCACCTGGTAACAACTTGCGGATGGCCCGCATGACCGTCAACCCGCCCACACCCGAATCAAAGATCCCAATGGGGCCCGGCGTCCGTGTTTTTGCGCTCATTTCCACTTCCGGTCGCAGTTGAGTTTGAATTCAATGGAATCCGAGAGCGCCTCCCAGGAGGCCTCAATGATATTGGTGGAAACGCCGATCGTGCCCCAGGCCATCTTCTCGTCCCGGCTTTCGATAAAAACGCGCACTTTTCCCCCAGTGCCGGACTTGGATTCTAAAACCCGGACTTTGAAGTCCACCAAGTGCATCTTCTTCAAATTGGGATAATAGGATTCCAGCGCCTTGCGTAGCGCGGTGTCCATGGCGTTGACCGGGCCGTCCCCCTCGGCGGCCGTGTGCACCAGGGTACCCCTGACACGCAGCTTGATGGTGGCCTCGGAAACCAGTTTATCCTCACGCCGTTCTACGATGACGCGAAATCCTCCCAGGTCATAGTATGGCCGGCGTTGCTTCAGCTGCCGCTCGACCAGCAAGCGGAAGCTGGCGTCCGCCCCCTCGAATTTGTAGCCGCCGTGCTCCAGTTGCTTGATTTGCTCAATGATCCGCTGGGCATCGCCCGAGCCCGGTTTTAATTTGATTCCCATCTCGCTGGATTTAAACAGGACCGAAGCCACGCCGGCTTGCTCGGAAATGATAATACGGCGTTCATTGCCGACCAGGACCGGCTCCACGTGCTCATAGGAAACCGGCGTTTTCCGCACCGCGTCCACGTGCAACCCACCCTTGTGCGCGAAGGCGTTCATGCCCACGTAGGCGTTGTATTCGCGCGGCTGCACGTTGGCGATTTCCGACACGGCCCGCGAAATCCCCGTGACTTTTTCCAGTTTTTTCGGCCCCAGGCAGTTCCGCTGCATTTTTATTTGCAGATTGGGGATCAGGGAGCAGAGATTGGCGTTTCCGCAGCGTTCGCCGTATCCGTTTATGGTCCCCTGCACCATGCTGGCGCCGGCCCGGACCGCGGCCAGGGAGTTGGCGACAGCCAGTTCCATATCGTTGTGCGCGTGAATGCCCAGGGGCGTTGACATTTCGGATTTCACCAAACGGGTCACGGCCTCAATTTCATCGGAAAGTGTCCCGCCGTTGGTATCGCACAAGACCAGCCACTCCGCGCCCGCCGCCTGCGCGGTCTGCAGCACCTGCAACGCGTATTCGGGATTGGCCCGGTAGGCATCGTAAAAATGCTCGGCGTCGAACAACACCTGGCGTTTTTTAGCCGTCAAATAGCGCACGCTGTCGCTTATCATGCGCAGATTCTCTTCCAACGTGCTGCGCAGGACCTCCCGGATGTGGAGATCCCAGGTTTTTCCCACCAAGGCAATCGCCGGGGCACCGGTATCCAGCAGGGCTTGAATCGCCGGATCCTGATCGACTTTATATTTGGCCCGGCGCGTACTGCCAAACGCCACCACCCGGGCATGACGCAAAGGCGATTTTTTAATCCGTCGATAAAATTCAAGGTCCTTGGTGTTCGAGGGCGCCGGGTAGCCGCCCTCGATAAACGGCACGCCTAAATCTTCCAACAGGTGGGCGATGAGCAGTTTGTCTTCCAGGGAAAACTCAATCTCCTCGGCCTGGGCA
>JAUXBQ010000289.1 GCA_030619365.1 candidate division FCPU426 bacterium
CGGATTCCCAGAAACGTCATCACCATGTGCACGGGCAAGTCCACGTATGCGCGTTGCGGCATACTCGTGAACGTCACGCCCCTGGAACCCGAGTGGGAAGGCCATGTCACCATGCAGATTATCAACACTACTCCGGTTCCGGTAAAGATCTACGCGCAAGAAGGCATTGCCCAGGTGCTTTTTCTGCAAAGCGAGGCAATCCCGGAAGTGTCTTACGCGGATAAGGGCGGTAAATATCAGGGGACCAAGGACATTACCCTGTCAAAGATTTGAGAGGTTTTGGTCTGCGAGTGGTGTCCAAGCCTGCCGGCATGCGCCGGCTCTGGCCCGTAGATGTTGTCCTAATCCGCCGATTTTCCTTATAAAGAAAGGGGTTTTTTACATGCCCGCGTCCGTTGTGGTTAGACTCATTTCCCTGCACGCCATGCCCCAGGCGCCGATATGGTCGCGTCTGGGCTTTCGGGAGCGGACCGCCTCGCCGGATATTCAGCCCCAGTACCAGGCCTTGATCGGGCAATTCGTGCGGGAGACCCAGGTTCGGGTTTTTTATATAGAAAAAAACCTGAAAATCGAAAATAATGTAATTCAGATCAACGGACACCGGTTTCGCAGCCATTTGGTCGAGAAGCGATGCCTGGGCGCGGAACGGGTTTTCCTGCTCGGGGCCTCGGCCCGGGCTGAGGATATGCAACGTCTGGAGGAATTTCAACAGTCGCAAAACATGGAACAGGCCGTGATTCTGGATGCGGTTTTGTCCGAAAAAGTCGATTACGCGCTGGATTTCGTGGAAAAAGAGCTCACTGTGGAATTGCGGCGGAGCGGGCTGGTATTCGGCACCCGGCTCTCCTGCGGCTATGGAGATTTTAGCCTGGAAAACCAGGGTTATTTTTTTCAGGCCCTGGAGTTCGCCCAGCAGGGTATCCGTCTTAGCCCGCAGAATATTTTAATCCCTGAAAAAACCGTGACAGCCCTGGCACCGGTTTTCAGGCGGTGATGACAGATGACCACAAAATGGCAGGAATTGATCGCACACAAGGTCGTGCTTCTGGACGGATCGACTGGCA
Organism: candidate division FCPU426 bacterium; assembly: GCA_030619365.1. GTDB lineage: Bacteria > Oederibacteriota > JAAXVQ01 > JAAXVQ01 > JAUVAV01 > JAUXBQ01. Next base: position 1,065 of record JAUXBQ010000289.1, read on the forward strand.
CCCGGTTACAGCAACTGGGCATGCCGGCCGGTGTGTCGCCGGAAGCCTATTGCCTGGAGCATCCGGAGATCATCCGGACCGTGCAGCAGGAATATATCGCGGCCGGAACCGACATTATATATACGCCCACCTTTGGAGCCAACCGTGTGAAACTCGGGCATTACGGTCTGGCAGCCAAGACCGCTGAAATGAATCGCCGCCTGGCGGAAAATTCGCTGGGCCTCGCCCATCCCCAGGGCAAGCTCGTGGCCGGCGACGTGGGACCCACCGGGGTGTTTTTTCAGCCGTTTGGGGAGACGCCGTTTGAACTTGGCATTGAAATCTACACCGAGCAAGTCCGGGCCCTGGCCACGGCCGGGGTGGACCTGATCGTTATCGAAACACAGATCGATCTCCAGGAAGCGCGCATCGCCCTGTTGGCGGCCAAGGAAGCCACGGACTTGCCGGTCGTGGTTTTCATGACATTTGACGAAGGGCAGCGGACGCTGACCGGCAGCGATCCCCTGGCCTGTCTCACGGTGTTGCAATCCCTGGGCGCGGACGGATTCGGGATCAATTGTTCAACCGGGCCGGAGCAGATACTGCCCCTGGTAGAACAGATCCGTCCCTTTGCCGCCATCCCGCTGCTGGTGAAGCCGAATGCCGGGCTGCCGGTTATACACAAGGGTAAAACCGTTTTCCCGATGCGGGCCGATGAATTTGCCTCCTACGCGCAGCGCTTTTGCGCGCTGGGCGTGAGCGCCCTCGGCGGTTGCTGCGGCACCACGCCCACGCACATTCAGCAGGTGGCCGCGGCCATCGCCTCCCAAAAACCGCCGGCAGCCGGCCCGGGCGGGCCTCCCTTGGTCCTGGCCAGTCCGAGGAAAACCCTGGTCGTGTCAGCCAACAGCGGAGAACCGGTGCGGGTTATCGGGGAACGCATCAATCCCACGGGCAAACCCCGGCTTCAGGCGGAACTCAAAGCCGGGAAGCTGGACCAGGTGAGAGCCCTGGCTCGCGAGCAGGAGGCAGCTGGCGCGGACGTGCTGGACGTGAACTTGGGCGCGCCGGGCATTGACGAACGCGTGCTCATGCTGGCGGCTCTGGCCGAACTGGCCGTGCAGAGCGAGTTGCCGCTCTGCATCGATTCCAGCCAGCCCGAGGTCATTGAGGCGGCCCTGCGTTTTTACCCCGGCCGGGTGCTGGTGAATTCCCTGTCCGGGGAATCCGCCAAGTTGGAGAAATTACTGCCCATACTTAAAAAATACGGCGCGGCCTGTATTGTGCTGCCTCTGGACGATCGCGGCATACCCGAGGATCCGGATGAGCGTGTGCGGGTATTGGAAACTTTGATCGCCGCTTGCGAGGACGCCGGCGTGCCACGCGGACAGTTGGTGGTGGACGGACTGGTGCTCACCATATCCGCAAATCCGGAACACGCCCAAACCACCCTGAAAACCCTGAACTACGCGGCGCGGCATTTAAACTTGAACACGGTCATCGGACTATCGAATGTTTCTTTCGGCTTGCCGGGACGCGAGTACCTCAACGGTGCCTTCCTGGCCATGGCCGCGGCCGAGGGGTTGTCCCTGGTCATTGCCAATCCCGCGGACACGGTAGTCATGCACAGCAAAACCGCCGCGGACGCGCTCACCGGCCGCGATCCCCAGGGACGTCTAGCCATTCAGCGCTTCGCGGGTCTCGGCGCGTCCGGACCCACGCCAGCCACCGCCCCGCATGCCCGGCATGCGCCGGGC
>JAUXBQ010000177.1 GCA_030619365.1 candidate division FCPU426 bacterium
GCTGAGATTCTGGAAGGAGCAATGCCCGAACAAAGTCTGCGAATTCTGCAGGCTTTAGATGATTTCTTTATTAAAATCAAAAATAAAGTAGCGGGAATAGTATTTGAGGATGCTGCGCGGATAATGGAAGCCCTTGCCAGGCTGGCTGCTGTTGTTGGCCCGCGTCAAATTGATAATGCTATTCGAAGCATTGATGAGTTGTTTCCGCTTTTAGAGAGTATGGCATTAAAGCAAAATAAAACATGGAATGCTGCTGTTTTTAGTCAGAGTCTTGATAAACTAGTTGGGATAGCGGAAGCTGTTGGTCCTTTGGCAGGAGTGGCAGCCCTGAAAACCTTAAAAAATATTTTTCTTTATGATCAGGAATCAGGAAGAGAAGTGGAAGTTGTTTCACAATTAGCCGGCTTGGCCGTGAAATATAGGCAATTAATTAATCTGACTAAAAATCCCTTAGCTGCCATGATCGCCCTGATAGTGATTAGAGATCGGTGCGGCAAGGAATTTTTAAAGGAAAACAAACAAAACCCGAATAAAGTAATCCAAGACATCCTGGCGCTTAGTCTTGAACATGGCCCAAATACTGGTATTTTCCTATTGAATTCCGAGCCTGATATAAAGGAAATGCCAATTTCTCACAGGAGCCGGACCACGTTACGGTCCGGACGTCTGATGCATTATTTATTCGAAAGCCTGCCGGCAGTTGAATTCGAGCCGCCTGCCGATTTTCCTGAAGAACCCAAACTGGTATGGCCCCGGGATATCAGCAAACAGACTCTGGCATCTCTTGCCAAAAAAGCCGGGTTGCCCGGTCCCTTGAAATTCAACGGATATGTTCTGGGCCGCGGGATTATTTTTAAAGCGCAGGATGGAAGACAACTGGTGGTAAAAATATCAAAAGCAGAAGAAATGAACGACATTTTACAACGCGAATCCCTTGGGTTTATCTGGGGAAAGGAAAACACAGGGGAGTTAACGCCGCCGCTGCCAATTGAAATCACACCAGGCGAGTACAGGTTTTGCTTTGATCTGGGAAATCACCCGGATAAAAAAGAGAAGCAAGCCATTTTTAACGCACTGCGTCTGGCATCACAGGAATCGGAAAAAACGATCGGAGAACCGCTTGAAATCGATACTCATTATTATGTTTCCACTGCTTATGTTTTAAAGTCTGATTCACGTTATGCGGGTTATTTAAAACACAAATATGTTCCGAACTGGAAAGAATTCAAGAAGGCGGTTCTTGCTGCAAGCAGTACCCTGGGGCAATGGGCTGGAAAGAAAGTAGTACATACTAGCTTAAGCAATAAATACCATTTTCTCAGAGATTATGAACGGAATTATATAGCAACAATGAGCTTGAATTTTAAATTGAAATACTCATTAGGACAAATGGTTGCTTGGCCAGAAACAGTCTGGACTTTCAACGTCGCGCCTGACGGTGCTATAAGAGATTATAAGTATGTTAAACCAGTTAGCGCTTTGGCTTCGGATCCAAGTTTTAATAGCAAGGACTGGGGTTTTCGGGGCGAACAATTCCCGGGCAGGGAGACGCTCATCAATTTCTTCGAGTGTTTATCCCGTTATCCGCTTGATTTTACCTTGGCAACCGGAGCCTGGCAGGATGAGGACGGTTGGAAGAATTTGAATTGGAAAAATCCTGAATCATTTCAGGATTTGTCTGATTTTATGCGTAAAATTTATATGACTTTTGGCAGAGAGTTTATGGGAGAGAGCTACAATACTCTGCTGGATCATTTGGCCGGACTGTTTGATTGGAATCGCTATGCCCTGCAGATGGCCTTTTGGATGAATCCCAAGGTTTATTGGGAAGATTATGTCAAGCCTCCTCTCCCGGGGCAGAAAGATCATCGTCAGAATAAATTTCCCGCAGAGCAAGTTTTCGGCCTCTCACGCGATCAAGTCCCTTTTGGCGGATTGAAACCAGGCACTTACAATGACCCACAAGGCTTGATCGGCAGCCCGGATGAACGCCAAGGCATCCGGGAAAAACGCGCCATCGGTAATGTCAATGGATCAACTTTTTTGACTGAAAACGCCAAAAGTTTGTATTTTATCGGTTTGTGCATCACGCAAATGGTGCTGGATCAGGAGGCTAAGGACTTAGGGCTGGATGGACGATCTGAAAGCCGGGGCAACAAGTTAATAGCAGCACAGTTAGGGAAATTGACCCAATCAACACATTATGTTGTGCCGCTTTTTTCCGCTATATACGCATTGCTGATTAAGGCAGCGAAGCAGTTAGCCAGCCTGAAATTAGCAGATATGTGGACGGTAACGGTAAAAACATTCCAATCAGTGCTTATTATTTTATTTTCCCCTTCACTATTATTTGCATTTGAAAAAACAGGATTTGACCCCGGTCTGATGCAAAAGGTGGCTGAAACAGGGTTGAGTTTTAACTTCGGAATTGGATCATTTGGCTTTAACTTCGTGTTGGTTGCTGCAATTGTCTTATCCAGCCTGCTGATCGCGTATATTATAGTGCCGAGCCAAATGTCAAAAATAGGGCCATCCCAAATGCGGCGAAAAGAGCTGGAAAATTTATTCAGCCAATATAAAATCCAGGACAAAGATCAAAAACAAAAAATCCGGGAATTATTAAATCAGATTACCAATTTACATTATTATCAGAATTTTTACAGAGCAAAAGTATTGGAAGAAGTTGTTTTGATTGTAAAAACCATAGGAAACGAACATGCTGAAAAAGCCTGGAAAGTCCTGGAACCATTATTTGAAGTGCTGCGGCCATTGTCGGATAAGGATGTGGATAAAAAACTTAAAACTAAAAAAGAGGAAACCAAGCAAAGACTTATTGAATTATATGGACAAATCGCCTTGCCGACTGATTCTGCCCTGGATTCAATACTTGCTTTTGCTGTTATGATTGACCGCATTGAAAAAATGAAAAAAGGTAGTTATTTGGAGAACGAGCCGTTAGAAATAATAGAAAACGTACTTTCTATTTGCGAAAAAAATAAACCTTTTGCCCATCTCGTACTTTTGAAAGAACACGCAACAACTTTGGGCAAAGTTGTAATCGGGTACAGACAACATATAATTACTAATGCCTGGAAATGGGCTGCCTATATTTTGAAAAACATTCCCAACGTTAATATTGCGGAACCTTCCGATTTTAATAAAATTCAATCCTTAATTTCAACAACCCTTCCTGAAGGATATCAGGATATTAGCGCTGTAAAAGACTGGAAAAGATTTGAAACCGTGATGCTGGGTGTTGTAAAACAATGGGGCCAATGGCTTGACCAGGGCATTGTGTGTGAGATGGGGGAAATTTATCATAACCGGGTTGGAAGCGGCTCTCCTTTTACGCCGGCCCGGCCTTTAAATAACCAATATTTATATTCGTTGGGAAGAATTACCGCCTGGCTGGAAGCCGCCGCATCAATTAAAATATCTTCAAATAGCAACATTCACAGCAAGTTAACTCGGGTTTCGGAGATATTGAAAAAAGATAATTGGGAAGTACTTAAATGGAGCTCCTTTCCTCTGGAATTCCGGTCCCGAAAAAGCAATGTTTACTTATTTCATTTTTTGGGACTTGCTGCTTTAGCGGCTATGCTTAAGGCCGGCGCCTGGCAGGACGGGAATGACTGGCAAGGTATAAGATGGCAAGACCCGAAATCACTTCAAGATTTGGCTGAATTTATGCGGCAAAGCCATATAAATCTTTTGAGCGGGTTTCTGGGAGATGATAAAAGGTCTTATATTGAAGCAATTGCCGGGGAACTTGTTAATTGGGAACTTTATGCCAGGCAGATGGCTTTTTGGATGAGCCTTGCTCATGTTGAAAAATTAAGACCTCCGACAACCGGAAAGCCGGATAAGCGAAGAGAGAAATTTCCGGTTGAAGAAATATTTGAAATAGGGCATGAAAAATTTGACATTGAAGGTTTTAACCCGGATATTTTTCACGAAACATTGGGTGTGGTTGGGGATCAAGCAGGAAAAGAATATGCTGAAAAACGCGCGCTGGGTTTGATGAATAGCGACCTGCCTATTACGGAATTTTCCAATGTCATGTTGCTTGTGGCCCTGGCTATCGCTCAAAAGGCGCAGCAGCAGGCAGCACGCCAGGCTGAACCAAGCCGCGAATCCCCGGATGAAAGAAATACAGTCTATGAAATTGAAAATGGTAATTTACTTCCAAAAGGAGTAATAGGAAAGTTTTTTACTAAAGAACATGTTGGAGAATATCCCGATTGTATAGTAAAAAATGTTTGCCTGGATGAATCTAAGGGCAGGTTACATCATGGCGAAATAAATAATATTTTTCAAATTAGATTTTATAAAGGAAGTAAGAATATAACATTAGAATATCATAAAGGTGAAGTGATTCGGGCCTGGGCCGGGGATCCATATCCGGATCCGGATAATGGTTTGGGAAATCCGGACATGACAGTGACTTTGATTTATGTTAGTGAACAAAAATATGCTTCAGATTGGATAAAAATATATCCCGCGGCACTCCAAAATATTGTGTTTGAGGTTGAAATTCAAGATGGGGTAGAGGTATTGGTTGAAAAGGAAATTGTCGGGGAGAATTATGATAGTGGAACAGTAAATAAGTATAAGTATAAGGATAAGGTTGTTTATGTGAAAAATGTGCCTATATCTAATATGGGCCGATTGTCACATGGCGGAGTGCCTCAAATATTTCAGAACAAAAATTATCGCAATCGTTCTGATATTACGCTGCGATATAATAAAAATGGCAAAGTTGTGCGGGTTTGGGCAGGAGATCCTTTCCCGACAAAGGTCATTAACCAAAAAATAGCGCTCCCGCAATTAATGCCTGTAATGGAAAATTCAACTGTGCGTAACGCGGTAGCTAAGATAAAAGCCATAGCAAGACCGCATAGCTGGAGATCCCTGGCTGAACCGCTTATTTATTCCCGGTTGGTTGCCATGGGTTTTATGCCGGTCAATGTAGAAATAGCGCTTCGCCAGTTGCGGAATAGTTTGGTTCCAAGGATCAGCCGGGAGACGCAGGCGCTTTTAAATGAATTGCATGATAACAACTGGATTGACAAGCGTGAGGTTATGTCTGCGATTAAATTCCGGCCGGAATTGGACCGCACTGCTGAAGGTATTCTGGCGGTTATAGTAGGCCGGATTCAACGTGACGGCCTACCGTTGTTTACGTTGGTTAGTCAAAAGATTATTATAAAAAAAGGGCTTACCTGCTTTCAGTCCAAACCCGGATTTTGGCAAGTTCTGCGCCAATTGGAGAATGAGCACGGCTTGGTGTTGAATAATTCCGCTATAACGGAAAGTTTGGTAAGCAGGTATTCCCTTGCAGAATTGAAATCCTATTTTGATTTGGCGCAAAAGTATGGGTTTGACGGGACGCTGGTGGCCCAAATGGTGAGATGCCCTCGCGGGCCCGGAGAATTGGAACGCATA
>JAUXBQ010000217.1 GCA_030619365.1 candidate division FCPU426 bacterium
CATAAGTGCCGATGTAGCTCAGTTGGTAGAGCAACGGTTTCGTAAACCGTGGGTCACCAGTTCGACTCTGGTCATCGGCCCCAGAATACCGAGGGAATATAACCTGCGCGCCCAACCGGCGCGCGTAACGTAAAGAATACGAGGTGAAGGAAACAAAATGTCCACAATCATCAAATTACAACGCCGCGGCACGGTGCACAAACCTTTCTGGCGAATTGTGGTAACGGATTCACGCAAACCCAAGGGCTGCGTGGAGCAATTGGGCACCTACGATAACTGGAAGAAACCCGTTAAGTTGAACCTGGACGAAGACCGGGCCGCGCACTGGATCTCGTGCGGCGCCGTGCCCTCGGTCAGCGTGCGCAAAATCTTCCTCGGGCAGGGCGTTCTGAAAAAAGCCGCGGAACTGAAACGGGCCGGCAGGTCGGCGTGAAACCACTGCTTGAGTTCCTGGCCAAGTCACTGGTCGAGCAACCGGAAGCGGTCAGCGTCCAGGAAGAGTCCGGAACCGACGGTCTGCTGCTGAAACTCAAAGTGGCCAACGAGGATTTGGGTCGCATTATCGGTCAAAAAGGTCAGACCGTTAAAGCCCTTCGCCAGCTCCTGACAGCGGCCGCGGCCAAGACCAAGACCAGGGTTTCCCTCGTCGTCCAGGAATGACACCCGCCGGAGCGGCGCCGGATGCTTCGGCGTCCTGGGTTTATATCGGGCGGGTCGGCGCGGTTCATGGGTTGCGGGGCGAAGTCAGGGTTTTTTCGCTGAGCGATGTGCCGGAACGGCTCCAAACGCTCAAGACCGTATGGTGGATTGGTCCCCGGGGCGAAGACCAGCGCTTGCAGGTCACGCATTGCCGGGCCGGAGGGCGTTTTTTTATAATGCAGTTTGATAATATCGGCGACCGGACGCAGGCCGCGCTGCTTACGGGCGGGCATCTGGCCCTGCCCAGGGAAGACCGGGGGCGTTTGCCTCGGGGCCAATATTTTATCGAGGATATCATTGGTTTGGAAGTCATTGATGAGCAGGGTGAGCATTTGGGCCGGGTCGCGGAAGTCTGGCAAACCGGCGCCAATGACGTGTATGAAATCCATGGCGAACGGGAAGAGCTCATGCTGCCGGCGCTAAGAAGTGTAATCCTCAAGATAGATATGGACGCGCGCCGGATGATCGTGAAAGTCCCCGCCGGGTATTGACCATGCCACCAGCCCGGCCGCTAACCGTCAATATTCTGACGCTATTTCCGGAGCTGCTGGAAGCGTCTTTTTCGCAATCGATATTGAAGCGGGCCCGCATGAAGGGCCTGTTTGAACCACGGCTAATCAATATCCGGGATTTTTCCCGCGACCGCCACCGCACGGTGGACGATAAACCCTACGGCGGCGGCAGCGGAATGGTGATGAAAATCGAGCCCATCGCCCGCGCCCTGGCCGCGGTGCGCAAGCGCTACGGGACGGGGAAAGTTTACCTGCTGGCGCCCACGGGCCGGCGCTTTGAGCAATCCCAGGCGCGGCAATTATCGCGGGAAAAAACCTTCACCCTTATCTGCGGCCGCTACGAAGGGATCGACCAGCGGGTCGAGGAAAAATTGTGCGACGGATCCATCTCCATCGGCGACTACGTGCTGACCGGCGGAGAACCCGCGGCCACCGTGATTATCGATACCGTGGTCCGGCTGATTCCCAAGGTGTTGGGCGCGGAGGATTCGGCCGCTTGCGACTCGTTCAGCGACGGGCTTTTGGATTATCCGCATTACACCCGTCCTCGACGGTACCGGACTTGGCGCGTGCCGGAAATTCTGTTTTCCGGCAACCACCAGCAGACCCACGCCTGGCGGCGGCAACAGCAATTACTCCGGTGCCATGATGAACGGCCGGATTTACTTGAACAGGCTAAATTGAGTGCGGCCGATCTTAAATGGATTGAGGAACTTAAACACTCCAGGACGAAACGGGCGCGATCACGCGGGAGGCGTAAATCATGAATATCGGTCAGACCTTGAAAATAGTGGAAAAGGAGCATCTGAGGAAGAAACGGCTGCCGTTTTTCAGCCCCGGGGATGTGGTGAAAGTGCACCTGAGAATCCGGGAGGGCGAAAAAGAGCGCATCCAGGTCTTTGAGGGCGTAGTCATCGCGCGCAAGGGTCACAGTACCTGCGAAATGTTCAAGGTCCGCCGGATCGCCTCGGGCGTCGGCGTGGAGCGTACCTTCGTGATACATTCGCCCATGATCAGCGATATCAAAGTCGTAAAACGGGGCGACGTGAACCGGGCCAAGCTGTACTATCTGCGCGGCAAAACCGGTAAGCACGCCAAGATCAAGCAACTACGACGGGATAAAATGTTGCAATTGCAGGCCCGCGAGCAAAAAGCCGTGGAAGAAGAACAAGCCGCCTCGGCGGTGGCCGCGGCGGCCGAAGCCGCCAGCCAGGCGGAAAAGGAGAAAGCCGCGCAAGCCGAGCAGGCCCAGACGGCGGAGAAAGCCACCGAGGCCTAAAGTGCGCGCGTCGGCGGCAATCGGAGTACTGGCCGGGGTGAATCGCCGCCGGTTTGAAGAGAGCGCCCGGGATATGGGCCATCGCGTGGTGGCCGGCGTGGACGAAGCCGGCCGGGGCCCCTTGGCCGGTCCAGTGGTGGCCGCCTGCGTGGTGCTGCCCACGCAGTTTCCCGGCGAGGAAGAGTTGGACGATTCCAAAAAATTATCACCAGTCAAGCGCCGGAAATTGTTTCTTTTAATCCATGAGCAGGCCCGCGAAGTCGGCGTGGGTATTATCGATTCCCAAACCATTGACCGCCTCAACATCCTCCAAGCCACTTTCTTGGCCATGCAGCGCGCGGTGGAGAGCCTGAGACAGGTGCCGGATTTTCTTCTGATCGACGGCAACCGCAAGCCCGAATGGGCGGGACCTACCGAAATGCTGGTGAGCGGGGAATCGCGTTCCCTGTCCATTGCCGCCGCCTCGATCGTGGCCAAGGAAACCCGTGACCGCATCATGAAGGATTACGACCAGCTGTATCCGCACTGGGGCTTCGCCCGCCACAAAGGATACGGCACCTCCGCCCACCTGGCAGCCATCCGTCAGCACGGCCTTTGTGACATTCACCGCCGCAGTTTCTCTCCCATCCAACAAATGGAAAGCCTGCCGGAACGGGTCTGATGCGTTCCGGGCGCGACCATGAACAGCAAGCCGCCGCTTGGCTGAAATCCCGCGGGTACGTCATTCTGGAACAAAATTACCGCACGCCCCGGGGAGAGATCGATATCATCGCCCGGGACGGAGACACGATTTGTTTCGTGGAAGTAAAGGGGCGGACCCAATTCGCGTTTGGCGCGCCGGCCGAAGCCGTGACCCGGCGCAAACAGGCGAAAATCATCCGCACGGCCGGCCACTACCTGGCCCGGAACTTTTCCGGACCGGAACCAGCCTGCCGGTTTGATGTCGTGAGCCTGGACCCCAGGGGAGAAATGGAATTAATCGCGGATGCCTTTCAAGTGCCGATGGACAGCCGTGTTTGATCCTGGAGTTGATAAAAATCCACAGGCTCACGCCTGTGGTATTTTTGTCCTGAGATGTTCGCCTTCGGCGTTATTCACTCGCTTCACCGATGGGCTTACGCCCATCGTGTTCGCGCCAGCACGATAAGCGCTTTAGTTTAAAGAATCTATACAACCAGGGGGAAGCAGTCATGCCGAGAGCCAAGCAGAGTGCCAAGCAGAGCGCGTCCCGTCCCGGCGTCTCAAACGCTCCCAGCCGTAAGGAACAGGTCTGGGCGATGTTGTGCCACTTGGGAACTTTGTCCGGCTTTTTCATTCCTTTTGGCAATGTCCTCGCGCCCCTGATTATTTGGGTCGTGTTAAAAGATGAATCCCCGCTGGTAGCGGATCAAGGAAAAGAGGCGCTCAATTTTCAGATCAGTGTCTTTATCTACGCCTTGGCCGCCAGCCTCCTGATTTTGATTGTCATCGGCATTCCGCTCCTCATAGCGGTTGTTATTTTCGACGTGGTGGTAACCATCATAGCCAGCGTCAAAGCCGGGGAAGGGCATTTTTACCGCTATTCCTTCAATTTGCGGTTGATCAAATAAATAAAATATACTGGGCAATGCTTTTTTCAGGATCTGCTTTTTGGAATTCCAGCTTCATTCTTTCCTGATGTATTCTTTTCGATTTCGGCAGAATATGATAAAAAGGTGTAAAATAAGGGTAATATTGGATCAGCTTATTTGATTTTTCGGTATCCGCCCAGATGCAGTATCTGCTAAATTCGGATTACACTAAATATAGGGTACCAGATAAAGATTGTTTAAAAAAACCTTGCACAAAATATGGGGTTATTCTATAATCCCGATAAAGACATGCGGGAAGCCGCTTAAACAAAGGCTTCCCAG
>JAUXBQ010000188.1 GCA_030619365.1 candidate division FCPU426 bacterium
GGACACGGAGCCGATAAGGAACGATTCGTGTCCTTCGTACTTTCGTGGTAAAAGAAACGGGGCCGTTCAATAGAATTTAGTACAGCAAACAGAGTAACCACCAGACCCTGACCACGACCTGGGAAGCCGCCGGTGTGGCGCCGGGGATTTACTTATGCCGCATTGTGATCACTGACGCCGAGGGCAAGGTGATCATGCGCCAGAAGAAGAAAGTGGCCTTAATTCGATAGAAACGCAGAATGGCATATATTTACAGGAAAAAATAAATTAATACAAAATTTTCGACTTTTATCCAGAGACCTTTCTTTTCGCAAAAATCCTGAATTGTTGACTGAGGTGAAAAATGTTTCGAAACTTACGACTAAAAGGAAGCTTGTGGTGGCGGGTATTTTGTTTAATTGTTTTACTGTGCTTTCAGGCGGGTAATGCTTGGGCGGCTGAGGAACCGGTCAACCTGCTAAAAACCGATCAGGCGAAGCTGGAATACGTCTCCGATCCCTGGATACCAGCGGAAGAAATAGCCGCCCTGGCGGACGGCAACACGCTTACGGTCTGCCGCATCAAGGCCCTGAAAGACCTGCCTGTGGATTTTATATATTCTTTCGGGGGAGAAATTGTCAGCCCGCAAGGTCTGGAAATCCAACTCCAGGTGGATGAGGTTTCCAACAGCATTGTCGGCCAGGTGGAATTGTTCGGCTCCATCGTTTCGCCTCAAATCGGGTATCAACTGCTCCGCGAGGACCCGGTTTATGCAGCCAACACACCCCAGGCCTTTGCTTTTATGCCCGCGGGCGCCAAGTGGATAAGAGTACGCTTTAAAACCTACGCCGGGCAAAGTCAGTTCACTGTAGCCGAGTTGAAAGTACCTGGGCGCCTGGGGCCGCCTCAAACCGTATATGCCTTCAAGGAGACTCCGGCTTCGGCTTTGGAGGTGTTGGGGCGAATCAAGCGGGTATCCGGTGAATTTGCTTTATCCAAAGAAGAGGAGGACTTGTTCGCCGACGCTCTGGACGGAAAATTCGACCGCTGGTCCTTTGACGAGGTCCTGCTCCTGGTATCGGGCGCGCGGGATAAATCAGTGCGCCAAAAGTACCTCGCCCAGTTGGACGAACTGGCTCAAGAGGCGAAAATATCGCTGAGAGGTCGGAAAAAAACCTTTCAAAAAGGGAAACGGCTTTTGCAATGGCTGCACGAACGGGAACTGACGAGCGGTTATCATTCCGGGCAGACGGACATAACGAAATTGCTGGATGATAAAACCTTCAACTGCGTCTCGTCCGCGGTTCTGTACAACCTGCTGGCCAAGCGGTTGGGGCTTGATGTTCGCGCCGTGCAGGTTCCGGATCATGTTTTCTCCATTCTTTACGAGGGGTTGAACCACGCGGACATCGAGACCACCACACCCGAGGGTTTTAATCCTGCCCGCGATCCGGACGTGATCCGCCAGTTTTATCTCGATACGGGTTTTGTGTACATTCCGCAGGAGCACAAGGACAAACGCCGGGAGATCGGCGAGACCGGCCTGGCGGCCGCGGTTTTATACAATCATGGCGTGACGTTGGTACACGAAAGCAAATTTCAGGAGTCTTTGTTGGCGTTCTTCAAGGCTCTGAGTCTGGACGTGGAGCTGTATACCGCGATCCATAATGCCCTGGCGGTTTTTGCCCGCTGGAGCGTGTCCTTGGTCCTGGATAATAAATTTCCCGAAGCTTTGAAGGTGGTGGGAGCCGGTACGGAATTGGCACCCCAGGACGCGGGTCTGCGTTTTGCACACAAACAAATCTGGTTTATCTGGGCGGATTCAGTCATCGACCAGGGAGATATAGGTAAGGCCCTAAACATTTTGCGCCGGGCCGCCCAGGCCGTGCCGGACGGCGATTTCGAGGCGCTACAGGCCTGGGTTTTCATCAAACCCGGCCAGGCGCTGGTTAGCAACGGCCAGTGGAAAAAAGCACTCAAACTGATCAAGTCCGGACAAAAACAATTGCCACCGCCTGGCCTGAGGGAACTGGAAAAATGGCATTGCGCGCTGTACTACGCCTGGGCGGACAGCGAGAAGGCTGCCGGTCGTTTTTCCAAGGCCCTCAAAGTGCTGACAAAGGGGATGCGCGCGTTCCCGCTGGAGCGAGGCTTCCGCTCCAATCTGGCCCATGTCGCGTACCAGTGGACCCTGGCGGTTTGGAAAACCAAAGGCCTGGACCAGGCCCGAAAACGTCTGGCCAAGTTGGTCAAACGCCATGCCCGAGTGCCGGAAATGCGGGAGGCGGTCGCGGCTTTTCTGGCCAAAGTCATAGAGTCTCTGCTGGATTCAGGGGATTTCGAAAAAGAGGCACTGCGGACCATTGACAGTTTTCGGGGCTTGGTGCCCGAGGAAAAGGAATTCATGGAGCTCGTCGAATATGTTTACGACCAAACGGCTGACCGCCAGACGCGGCGCCAGCAATGGGGCAGCGCTATCAATATCTATGACCGCGCCTTGAAAATCTACCCGCAAAACGACCATTTGCAGCACAATCAGAATGCGGTCTGGGACGCCTGGATAAGAAGTTTGCTGAGAAGCGGAGATTTTGAAAACGCCCTGAAAATCTGCGGGCAAGCTTTGAAAAAAGCCCCGGACCAGGGTCATTTCCGGAAAAAACTTGCATATGTTGTGCAGGAATATTCCGAGGCCTTATACCGCGACCAGGGATATGTTGCAGCGGAAAAACTGCTCAAGCGGCTGCGCGGCCAATACCCGGCTTTCCGGGAACTGAAAGACGTGGTGGCGGGCTACATTCGACGGCGGCTGGAGGAAATTAAGCACTTGCCTGATTATCAATCCCGGGCGGATGAAATCACGCGGCGCCTCCGTCCGCTATTGGAGGACAAAGCAGCCGGCCGAAAACTGGAGATCAGCGTGTACGACGACCGGGCGCGGAAATATCTGAAAGAAAAAAACTGGGAAGCGGCCATACAAGTCTATGACGAAGCACTGCGTCACTATTCGGACGATTCCCACGTGCGCCACAACGCGGTCGCGGCCTGGGACAGTTGGTACCAGGATTGTCACAAACGAAAAGACTGGGAAGGCGCCCTGGCAGTCTGCGAAAAAGGCGCGCAACAATCCCCGGATGAAGGTCATTTTAAGAATAATCTGGCTTTCACGGTTCAGGAATACGCCAAGGACGTTTATGGAACACAGGGCGTGGAAAAAACAGGCCCGCTGTTAGCCAAACTGCTAAAGCGGTATTCATATGAGCAGGGAATCAGAGAAGCGGCTCACGGCCATTTTCAATACATCCTCAAGCAGCTTGACAGTAAAGAATCCAAGGCCTATGAGAAGAAAGGTTTGGAAGTTGTCCGGGTCGGTGCCAAGATACTGGGCGATCCCAAGGCGGCCAATGAACTGTTCAACCGATTATACGACCGACTGGCCAACGAGGCGGAAAAGCGGCAGGACTGGAAGGGCGCCATTGCCTGGTACCGCAAGGCGCTGAAAAAACATCCGGGAGACAAGCACTTGCTGAATAACCTGGCTATTACCTGGGACCATTGGGCGAAACCTCATATAAGGAAAAAAGAATGGACAAAGGCCATCAGTATATATAAGAAAGCGCTGAAGGACATTCCCGGGAATCAGATACTCATCCATAATATGGAATATTGCGAGGAGAAGATGAAGGAGAAATAACCGGATATGACTTCGGAAGAGGAAATTCGTTTGGATGCCGCTTGGGATATAATCGCCAAATGGACCGGCCAGGGAGCAGACGTGAATGAGTTACACAGAATGTCGTGTGCTGAATGTTCGTTGTTCAATCATCATATTGAAACAATTTTTCAAGCCATACGATCTGACCAGGCCGAGGTTCTGGAAGCGGTGATCGAGGTGCTAGAAAATCCCGGAGAAATTTTAGAGATTAAGAACCCCATTATTCCCTGGCTGAAAGTATTTGGCCACCGCGCACGGGCCTTTATACCCGTTCTTGGGAAACTCATACAAGAAAAGGGCAGTCATTCCAAGGACGATGAGCAGAAGCTGTTGGCATTGATGGAACGGGTGAGGAATTTTGAATTCACAGAAGAATCATTTCCTGTTCTTCGTCAGCAGATCACGGACCATACAGAAGCGATAGAACGCAAAAAGCTCGGCCAGACTGCCGAGGCCTGCTTGCGTAAAATTTTGAAAAATACTTAATAATGACAGCAGAGGGTTGAAGAATGAGAATTATAGGTTTGTGCTGGAAGGTACCGGGGATCTATATAGCCAGGATAATCATTACAGACACACTATTTTAGCGCGGAAGTATTCAAATGACAAAGTGTTGCACTTTACTATTGAACTTGGGCCTTCTCGGGCGAATTAGGTTATCAATGGATTCTGGGTGATGGAAAACCTCAATTTGTAATAACGCCTTTTGCAAGATTGGGATATATGCTTGGTGAACTCGATGTTAAGGGGGAAAAATTTCCGAGCCTTTTCTTGGCCATTCCTCTTGAAAAGCATTGGGATAAAAGAAATATATTTGTTCTGATTATTGGTTTATCTATAGGTTTGGCATATTAAACACAATTCGGGACACCATACTTAATTCACTCTTTGCGTTACTGATTTTGTTGTTAGGGATGAGAGAGGGGGACGGAGTCTTGCGCCAGGTAAAGTCTGGACAAAGGGGATGAATTCGCGGGACGTTCCCGACTTAGTAGTAAGAAATGTTCATGAAGTAATAACAAAATTCCATGACCCAACACCGCTGCCTGGACATCCTGCCCAAGGCCGACCAAACCAGCCTGTTCTAAAATTATTCACAGATTCACACAGATACACGCAGGGCAGAAGAATTGTAGGGGTGCAATATATTGCGCCCTGACCGAGCTGGAGCCGGAGATAGAGCGTACCGGCCCGGGACGCGGAAAAGACGGAAAACAGGTATAAAATCAAGTATTGTGTCCCTAGGTTACTCCCCAACTTGCAACAAACTTATAGCCGGACGATGTTCATTGGCGTATGCCAAGGTTGATTTGTTGGGCGCTCTTCCCAAACCCAAGTGAACGAGTTTGGGATGCAGCAGGCCAAGCCGTTACAAATGGTGTGCAGGGAATCCGCACCAGCAACCTGGGCAAAGAGCATAGCTACAAACCGGGTCCAGCAGTCAAATCCTCGGGCGTGACGTTCCGCGCGGTGTTGGCGGGCCAAGTCCGCAAATTCGGTCCGAGGAAAATGTTTTAGCAGTTGACTGAACAAGCTTGTGACTTTTATCA
>JAUXBQ010000150.1 GCA_030619365.1 candidate division FCPU426 bacterium
CACGCGGATGTTGTGGTCCTTGACCAGCAGGTTTTCGATTTGCTTGTTGGCTTCCCGCACGCGGGAACTCATGGTCCGCAGGATTTTTTTAACAATATTAATGTTGTTCTGCATCGTGTTGTCAAAAACTTCCTGATTGAGCACAATGCATTTGGTTTCCGCGATTGCTGTGGCGGATGCGGAGCGGGGTTCGCGGTCAATCACGGCCATCTCGCCGAAGAAGTCCCCTTCGGACAGAATAACCAGGGTTTTTTCCCCTTCGTTGGTTTTCTTGGTGATTTTAATCTGTCCGCTTTGAATGATAAAGAGTTCCTCGCCGATGTCGCCTTCCCGAAAAATACTCGCCCCGGCAGAAAAATGCTTGCCGTAGCGGTTAAAAATTTCCTGATGGGTTGCCATGGTTTTCCCCCTTCGCGCTTGGCCCTATTCCTGCGGCTCCTGCTGGTTGATACGTTTCATGAGTTCCTCCAATTTGACTCCCGAGACCTCGCCCAGCGATATTCCGGGCTTATTGAAGGGTGACATATATTTCTTCATTTCGGCGGCTTCTTGTTGCGTCACCGCGTCCCGGATGGAAAGGCCGATTTTGTGCTCTTGCAAGTTGATCTTGATCACCTTGGCTTCGACGAACTCCCCTTCGGGCAGCGGATCGGGCTCTTTCTGGCCCTTGGCTTTTTCCAGCTGTGACACGTGGATCAAGCCGTCCACGCCGGGCTCCAGTTCGACGAAAACGCCGAATTTGGTATTGCGCACCACCTTGGTTTTGACCATGGTTCCCACTGCGTACTTTTTGGCCGCCTGGACCCAGGGATCCGTGGTCAACTGCTTCAGGCCCAGCGAGATCTTCTTGGTATCCGCGTGAATCTCGAGCAGCTTGACCTCGATCCGTTCTCCGACCTTGAGCACTTCCTCGGGATGTTTCAGCGATCCGTTCCAGGCGAGATCGGAAATATGTAAAAGGCCGGTTACGCCTCCGGTCAGTTCCACGAACGCGCCGTACTTGGCCAGGGTCTTGACCTCGCCGGCTACCACGTCCCCGGCTTTGTGGTTTTCCGTGAACAGGGAGAAAGGCTCCTGCTCGGTCTGGCGCAGGCCCAGCGTGATCTTTTTCGCCTCAGCGTCGATGGCCAACACCTTGACCCGGACATTGTCTTGCAGGCTCAGCATCTCCTTGGGATGCCTGACTCTCCGGGTCCAGGACATCTCCGACACGGGCAGCAATCCCTCCACGCCCATTTCCAGGCGCAGAAAAGCGCCGAAATCAGTTAAAGACACGACCTCCCCTTCCACCATGCTGTCCTGGGGATACTTCGCGGCGATGTTCATCCAGGGATCTTCGCTTTTTTGCTTGAGCCCCAGCGCGACTTTCCCGGCCTGCTGGTCCACGGACAGAACCAGGGCCTCGACCTCGTCCCCCACGCTGACCACCTGGCGGGGATGGGTCACTTTGGACCAAGCCATGTCCTTCACGTGCAGCAGGGCGTCCGCGCCGCCGATGTCGACAAAGGCTCCGTAATTGGTCAGGGTTTTCACGATCCCGTGCACCAGCCGTCCCGGCGTGAGCTTGGAAATTACGCTGGAGCGGTGCCGGTTGCGCTCCTCCAGCAGATGATTGCGGCGGGAGACGACAATATTGCCCCGCTCCCGGTTGAGCTTAATCACCTTGAATTGCAGCCGCTGGTTCAGGTACTCATCGACGTTCTTTACCGGGGCTACGTCCAGCTGGGAGGCGGGCAAAAAGGCCTGAACCCCGGTCAGGTCCACCATGAAGCCGCCCTTGCATTTTTTGAAAATGATACCCTCCAGGCTGCTATTGTTGGCCAGCGCGGCGTTGGCGGTGTTCCAGCCACGCCGCCGGTCCGCCTTTACCTTGGACAGCACCAACAAGCCCTCGCGGTTCTCCCGGCGCTCCAGCAGCACTTCAACTTCCTCGCCCACGCTGGTGGTAAAATCGCCCTTGGCGTCGATAAACTCTTCCCGCTGGATGAGGCCTTCGGACTTGGAGCCGATATCAACCACCACACCCTCTTCGTCGATCCGCAGGACACGCCCCCGGATGAGTTCGCCTGGCTCTGGTTCTTGATCCATGGCTTGTTCCAGGGCCTGCTCGAAACTTTCTTCCTGGCCAGGCAGATCTCCGGCTGTTTCGGGCGTGGAATCCGGCGCGGCTGGTTCGGCCGGCGTTTCCACTTTCATGGCCGGTGCCACGGGTTCCTCCCGGATTTCCCGGACCGGTTCCGCGGGTTCCTCCCGGATTTCCCGGACCGGCGCAGGCGGTTCCGCGGGTTCCGGCTCCTTCAGCGGAGTGCCGGGGCCGATGCCCACGACCGGATCCAGCTTCTCGCCCGGAATAAAGAGCGGTGATTCCGACTCCTCCGCGTCATGCAACGGCGTGCCCTCTCCAATGGACGGCGAGGGCCGTTTTTCGGATCCCTGCTGGTGATCCGTATTGGCATTTCGTCTTTCATCCACCATCATGTAGTGCCTCCATCAAAATACTCCCTGGCTACGGTAGAGCTTATTTCAATAATCATCCCCGCAATGAAGTGCGGGTTATTCATGTGACCCTCACCCTGAATCCCTCTCCCTGAAAAGGGAGAGGGGGCGAGGTAACCCCGCGCTAAAGCGCGGAGATTCATTCTTATATCGAACGCAAGTATTCCATCACATCCACGATGACCCACTCCGGCGTGGACGTTCCGGCTGTTACGCCGACGTGCCCGGCGTTCCGCGCCCATTCCGGCTGGATCTCATCCGCGGTTTCGATATGATAACAGGTCACGCCCGTTTCCCGGCAAATCACGGCCAGGCGCGTGGTATTGGCGCTGTTCCGCCCGCCCACCACCAACATGAGATCGACCTTTCGGGCCAGTTCCCGGGTGGCGCGCTGCAAGTGGGTGGTGGCGTTGCAAATGGTATTAACCACTTTGAACTCATTGGTCCTGGTCAGCAAGGCACTGGCCACCTGCTGCAGGTTTTCCAGGCTCTGAGTGGTTTGGGCGATCAACCCAAAACGGTTTTTTTTCGGCAAGTTTTCAACTTCGCCAGCTTGGGTTACCACCAGGGCCGCGCCCTGGACCGTTCCCAGAATCCCCTCAATCTCAGGGTGCCTGGCGTCACCGAGAATGACCAGCTCGAACCCTTCGTCAACCAACTGGCGGGCCAGTTTATGCGCCCGCTGAACAAAAGGACACGTGGCGTCTATGACTTTCAAACCACGGGCCTCGGCTTGAGCGATCACTTCCGGCGAAACCCCGTGAGAACGAATGATTATAACACCCTTCTCTATCTCGCTCAAGTTTTTAACCGCGCGGACGCCTTCCTTTTCAAGCTTTTCCACGACTTGCCGGTTATGAATGATCGGCCCCAGGGTGTAGATCGGCTGTTGCTCGTCCCGGACAGTGGCAAACGCCTTCTGCATGGCCGCCTTGACGCCGAAACAATGACCAGCGTGTTTCGCCAGGGTGATCTTCACGCTCACCCTCCTGGCGGCGTCTGCGCGCCAGTGGCTTGATTGGCCCGGACTTCGGCTTCCAGGGCTGCGATGGCTTCCATGGTCCGGCCGGATATCTGCCGGAGAATCTTTTTTTCTCCCGGTTGTTCCAGCAAATCCCCCAGGGGAACTTCCGGCCCGAAATAGACCGAAACCGGCCGCCCACACCGGTATTTCCCGGATTTGGGCCAGGCCGCGTAACTACCCTGTATGTAAGCCGGATACACCGGAGCCTGGCACTTGTGAGCCAGCCGGCCAAAGCCGGATTTTCCCCGCTGCAGCTTACCGTCTTCCGTGCGCGTGCCCTCGGGAAAAACCAGGAGCGCCTTGCCTGCCCGGACTAATTTCACAAACAGATCCCAATCCTGTTCCGGGCCTTTTCCCCGGGTAACGGGACGGGCGTGCACCATGTGCAGCAGCCAGCCAAACCATCGGGGCCGGAATAACGTGGAGCGCGCCATGAAATATAATTCCCGGGGCCAGGCCGCCACGCCTAAAGCAGTCGGGTCCAGCATGCTGGCGTGATTGCTGGCCAGAATAAAACCGCCCTGGGACGGAAGCTGTTTTTGCCAGTAGGCCTTTAAGCGGTGGAAAATACGCAGCCACAGGGAGGAAAGAATGTACCCGGTCGTATAAAACCAAGTCATGATGACCTGTTCCCGTTCCTGTTTCTTGATTTTCCGGATAATCATCTTAATCACTTTATCGACGGTCAGTCGCGTGGAATTCACCTTCAGCGCGTCCGGGACGCGGACCAGGGCGCCACCGGGCCGGTTGCGGTCTTCTTCGTCCCGGCGCTTCAGATCAGCCAGTAGCTGAGCAAAGGGCTGTTCCCGGTCTTGGGCCTTAAGTTCCTCGAACCGACGTTTCGCGCGTTCTTCCTGGCTGGCATCCAAATAGATTTTTATTTCCGCATCCGGGAACACCACGGTTGTGATATCACGGCCTTCCATGACCACGCCGCCCGGCGCGCCCAGGGCTTGCTGCTGCGCGACCAGGGCTTTGCGCACACCGGAGTAGTTGGCCACGTGGGCCGATACATTCCGGGAGACTTCAGGCGTGCGAATCTGTTCCGTGACATCCTGGCCGTCGCACCTCACCCGGCCCACCTGCCCGGACAGGAACCTGAGCTCCACGCGGCTGGCGAGCTTTTCCACGGCCGGTTGGTCGGTCAAATCCAGCCCGGCCTGCATGGCCTTGAGCGTCACCGCACGGTACATGGCCCCGGTGTCTATGTAGATGTAATTCAATTTCTTTGCCAGGCGTTTCGCCACTGTGCTCTTGCCAGCCCCGGCCGGACCGTCAATGGCGATAATCGGGCGACGCGACTGGATCAATCCCGCACCTCATCCAGTTGCCGCCAAAATTGCGGAAAGGAGGTCTCCACACATTCCGGGTTTTCCACGGTCACGCCTTCTTCCGAAACCAGCCCCGCGATGGCCAGACACATGGCCAACCGGTGGTCGCCATGCGAATCGGCCGTACCGCCCCGGATCTCCCCTCCGCGGATCACCATGCCATCGGGCCGCTCCTGGGCTTCCACCCCTATTTTCCGGAACTCCGCTACCAGTACCCCGATCCGGTCGGTCTCCTTGACCTTGAGCTCGGCCGCGTCCTCAATGATGGTTTCGCCGTGGGCCGCAGCCGCGGCCACGGCCAAAATGGGCAGTTCGTCGATCAGGCGCGGTATCAGGTTTTCACCGCTGATCGTGCGCGCGTTTAAGGGATCGCCGCCGGCTACCCGAAGGTCCGCCACGGGTTCGCCGTTCATTTCCCGCTGGTTGTCTATTTGAATCTTGGCGCCCATGCGCGATAAGACGTCCAGTACGCCGGTGCGGGTGGGATTCATGCCGATATTGTTGAGTTGCAGCGCGGAACCGGGCAGCAGGGCCGCAGCCACCAGGAAAAACGCGGCCGAGGAAATATCCGCGGGAATGTCCACCGCTTGCGCGGTCAGGGGCGTTTGGCCCTGAATCGAGACCCATTCTCCCGTGGAAGCGGTCCAGTGGGTTTGAGCGCTGTCACTGATCTGACCCTGCGCGACCTGGGCGCCGAAGGCCTTCAGCATCCGCTCGGTGTGGTCACGCGAAGCCGCGGGCAGCAGAATCCGGGTCTCGCCCTCGGCGAACAATCCGGCGAGCAGCAGGCAAGATTTCACCTGGGCGCTGGCCACTGGTGATCGATACTCAGTACCACGCAGGGAGGCGCCATGAATGCGCAAGGGACACAGCAGGCCGGGCCGGCTTTCAATCCGGGCCCCCAGTTTTTCCAACGGCTCAATAATCCGCCGCATGGGCCGGCTCCGCACCTGGGCGTCGCCGGTAATGACGGATGTAAAAGGCTGACCAGCCAAAACGCCGGACAGCAGACGAACGCCCGTGCCGGAATTGCCACAATCAATGTCAGCCGCCGGACGGGTCAGGCCGCGCAAACCACGGCCTTCCAGCGTCAGCATCGTGCCTTGCCGCTCCACGACCGCGCCGAGCTGCTCACAGGCGGCCAGCGTGTTCAGGCAGTCCTGGGCAGTAAGAAAATTGGTTATCCGGGTCCGGCCCTGGGCCAGGGTCCCCACTATCGCGGCCCGGTGGGAAATGGACTTATCCCCGGGAATCTCCGGGCTGCCCTTGAGCCAACGGACCGGCGCCACGTGTTTACTTGACACGGCGGGGTTTCTCCATCCGCAGGCGCAACGCCCGGGCGCTTTCCAGTTCACGACGCAAGCCCGGACGGGATTTTTTTTGCAATTGCTGTTTCACACGGTTGAGCTTGGCCTGCAACTGCCCAATGCCACGGCATACCGCTTCGCGGTTGCTGCTTAAAATGTCCACCCACATGCCCGGCAGTCCGGCCGCGATGCGGGTGGTGTCCCGGAAACCGGTGGCGCAGATATCCAGCACCCGCCGATCTTTTTCCGCGGCATCCCCCAGCAGGTTGACCAGGCACACCGCGGTCAGGTGCGGCAAATGGGAAGCCACTGCGGTCAGTTCGTCATGCTCCCGGGGCGACACCTCCAGCACGCGGTCGCACCCCACGGCCCGCCAGAAGGCCCGCAGGCGGCGCAGGCTGTTCGGCGGCGTTCGGGACGGGGGAACCAGCAAGCATAACGAGTTCGCATATAAATCGCCGGTCGCGGCCGCCACCCCGGCTTTTTCCGACCCGGCCATGGGATGGGACCCGATAAAAACCGGCCGCTTGGCCGGTTTTTTATGCTCAAAGTATGAATCCATGGTACGGGTTATTTGCCGCAATAGTTCGGCCTTGGTGCTGCCCACATCGGTCACCAGGCATCCGGG
>JAUXBQ010000112.1 GCA_030619365.1 candidate division FCPU426 bacterium
CATTGCGAGGAACGTTTTTCGTGACGAAGCAATCTGTTTTGCTTGCAAAATGATGATAAAAAACGGGATTGCTTCGCTTCGCTCGCAATGACAAATATAAAGTTATTTATGAGACACCGCACTAGGGAACCAGGTGCCCTGGTTGGGCGATGGCGAATATACCCGCGCTGCCCAGCAAGCTGCTTGGAAAAAATAGACTCTCCCTCGACTTTTAACGCCTTCATTGAGCGATTGACACCGGCCCGGGTTCGTGCTACCAACGACATATGCTGGTTCCCCGCCCCTGGTTACTGCTCAGCCTCTTGCTGTGGTGTGTCCCGCTTTCGGGTCTGGCCGAAGTCACGTTGCTCGACAACCAGCCGACCACGCTGGTTTATCCCCCGTTTTGGCACACGCCGTTCGGCATTCACCGCGGCACGCCCCAGTTGCTGGCCCAATTCACGTGGCAGCGAACCTCCCTGGCCGCTCCCCAGGACCTGGCCTGCACCCTCCTGCTGGCTGACCAGGGAAAATCCCAGGCCGGGCCGGAATTCATGCTCACCGTGGTCGGCGCCAATACCGGCCGCGGCCATCTCATCTATAATCCGGATTTGTTGCACCTGGATGTGGTCGGCGACCGGGGCGCGACGCGGGACATGTTGCTCTCTCCCACGGGCGTGGCCCTGCATGCGAACGGCACGCTCTACGTCACGGACCCGGCCCGGCCAGAGGTCCTGATCCTGGTCCCTGAGCGGGGTCAATATGTTCTCCGTGGCCGGCTGCCCGCTCCGCCCGGGGGCTGGCAAACGCCTTGGGGTGTGGCCCTGGATTCACGCGGCCACATTTTTGTTTCGGACCGCGGACGTCATTTGATCGCGCGCTATTCCCCATCCGGCGAATTTCCTAACGCAATCGGTCCGGAGCTGCCGGCCGGCCTGCGCTTCAACCGGCCCGCGTCCCTGTCCGTGGTGGACCACCAGGAACCCTGGTCCTATTACCATGACGACTATATTTTTGTCTGCGATTCGGACGGCCGGCGCTTGCTCCGCTTGGATCACACCGGCCGCGTACACAAAGTGCTGCGGGCCGGCGACTTAACCACGGAAGCGCGGCCTTATTTTGCCTGGCTGGAGTTGGATTATTATGAAAACGTGTGGGTCACGGATTCCGAGAACAGCCTGGTGCGCAAGTTCGACCGTCATCTCCAGCCGCTGGCCACCTACGGCCATCCCGGAGAGGGGGACGGCGCTTTTCGCCGGCCCACGGGAATCGCGATCCACCGTCATTTCGGGCAAGTGTTCATCGCGGAAGAAGGGGGCGCGCATTATTTCTGGATTGGAACGGATATTCTGCGGGCGCAAGTGAGCCGGGTGCCCGGGCAGGACGACCTGGCAAGCATTTCTTTTTTTCTGACCGAACCGGCCCGGATCTCAATTTCCGCCGCCTGGCCGAACGAAACCGTCTCGATCCGGAACAACCATCGGCTGGATTCCGGGCCGCACACGCTGCACTGGAAACTCCCGGCCACAGCCGCGGACCAGGAACTGCGGTTTACGCTGCTGGCCGAGGCCACGTACTCGTCCGCCCAACACCTGGCCAAGCGTGTACGGATCAGCCTGTTGCCGGCTACCGCCCCTTGACCGTGATAACCACCCGGCGGTTCTTGTATCGTTCATCCGGATTCAGGCTGTTGCCGGCCGGGTTTTTGGAACCCCGTCCTTTGACCAGAATACGGGAGATCGAGACCTTGTGATAGGCGGTCAAGTAGCGCGCCACGGCCTCGGCCCGCGCCTTGGACAGCACGAGTTTACGGCTGCCTTCATCCACCGAGTCGGCGTACCCCTCAATGTACACTTTGGTATTCGGATGCGCGCGAATAAAGTCGGCCGCCTTGGCAATGATCTTGGCTGCTTTGGATTTTACTTCCGCCCGTCCGCGCTCGAAGCGAATCGGCCCGAAAATTTCAGTTCCCACGGGTTTCATCTGTTGGCCTGTGCCGCCGGGCAGCGTACCCTGGGCGCTGACGCCAATGCGGCCCTGCTGTTTTTCCTTCTGGCCGTTTATGTCCGTGAGCGTCAGCAGGTAGCGGATGCCTTTCAGGTCTGTCACGGTTTTACCCTTGCCGTCTTTAACGTCCCAGCGGATTTTATCCGGCAGTCCTTTCCCGGAGAACCGCTTAAGGCGCTGGCCACCCGGATCCGAGACATCCAGTTTCCACTTCACGATCTTGGGGCCTGAGGCGCGCTTGATCCGGAACAAAACCTCGCGCTGGCCTTTGGTCTTGGCCTTGCCTCGCAGCACTTTGGCCTCGATCTGGATATTATCTTTCATTATCGACCGCATGGCCGCTTCGTCCCGCGTAATGGCCGTGGTGACGGCCAGGTCTCGGGTATAATAGGAAGGCGCGGTAATGTGTTCCAGCTTGGGCTGCATGGCCGGTTTTTTCTTGGCCGGCCGCCTGGCGCGCGGCCGGCCTTTGCCCAGCCCGGCCAGGTTGATTCCTATGGACATCCGGTGCGTGGCGCCCAAGTCGCCCTGGGGCGCGAAAGTATAACCCAGGGCCCAGCTGCCGAGCTTAAACCCCAGGCCGGCAGTCAGGCCCACCAGTCCCTCGGGTTTGGGCGCGGTGGTAAACTGGTACCCCGCGCGCACCATGAGCACGCGGGAAAACTCATATTCCACGCCGGCATGGATCACGGACTGTTCCAGGACGTGCATCAGCATTTCGGTGTCCAGCCCCAGGAGCAGAATGTTTTTCTTGGCCAGGGTCCAGCGATAGCCAACGCCCAGGCGCAAACCCATGGGCAGCGAGTAGCCGGCCAGGCCCAGGCCCAGGTTTTGCAGGGTGGCGCCCAGGACAATATCCTTCAGGCCCAGGTACTGCGCGCCCACGTCCCCGAGCACGGTCATGGGCTGCTCATCGCCCAACTGCTGAAGATAAATCCGGAACGCCGCGCCCAGGGCCAGGGTCTTGGCGGCTCGCCAGCCGCCGCCCAGGGACACGCCAATCATGTTGAGGTCGAGCAGCTCGTTCTCCAGAATCAAGTCTCCACCAGGTGTGATGCCGGTCTTTTCCACGGTCCCCAGACTCCAGTAATTGAAACCCAACCCCAGTACCACGTTCTTTACCATCGGCAGGCCGGCCAGCAAGGTCTCGCGGTTCACACCCTGGAACCAACTGTTATGGGAGAATTCCAGTTCCGTCGCCTTAAGCGTGTGCAATCCGGCCGGGTTCCAGTACAGGGATTCCACGCCCAGGGGCAGGGCCGCGCCCACATTGCCCAGGGCCGTGGCGCGCGTACCCACGCCGATCTGGAGCTCCGGCAGGGATACCCGGCCATAGGCGTAGTTTTCTTCAATATCCGCCGCCTGGAGCATAACCCCGGTGCTAAAAACACCAAAGCAAAGCAAACCAAGAACAAAAAATGTTTTTTTCGCCATTATTTTATCCGCTTTAATTATTGATTTATTAGGGAGCGCAATAAATATTTCTGGTTGTGTCATCGCGAGGAGCGGAGCGACGCGGCGATCTCCTATAGGAGATTGCTTCGCTGACTACGTCAGCTCGCAATGACAACGTATATATGAAATATATAATGCTCCGATTATTCATTCGTGAAATTCATAATTTATTCGTCTCATTCCCGGTTTATTTTGTAATCACCAACCGCTGTATTTTGTTTTTTTGCACCTGCCCGCTCTGTGTCCGAATCAAGACCTGGTACAGGTACACGCCGGGCGCCAGGTCCTTGATGTCCCAGGTGGTTTTGCGGTTAATCAGACCGGGCTTGTTTTTATCTTCCAAATGCGCCACTTTATAGCCGAGCAGATTATAGACGTCAATGTTCACGTCCGCCGGCTCGCCCAGGGAATACATGAAGGTCACGGAATCGCCGGCCGCGGGATTGGGGTACACAATCACGTCGCCACTAGGCACGGCCCAGGGCGTAACCGTGGCCGTGAGCGTGATGGTGGGCGTGATGGTGCGGGTCTGAGTAATGGTCGGGGTAATGGTGAAGGTGGGCGTGATGGTTAAGGTAGGCGTTTCGGTGTAGGTAGGCGTAATGGTGGGCGTGTTGGTTTTTGTGGCTGTAATGACATCCAATGAAATTTTATCAATGTGTAGATAGTGAGGATCATTTACCCCATCCTCATTCACTTCAAAAATGAGTCGCGGTGATGTTCCGTCATAAATTTCCAGAGGAAGATAACAACTAACTTCTCGCCATCCTGGAGTTGGCGTTGGGCCACCTCCTCCCGGCGATTCCACATAAAATATTTGTTCTGTTCCGAATTTCCCGCGAACATTCTGCTTTGTTCCTACATTTGGGCTTCGTACAAACCATTGATAATATAATGTTATATTTGTTCCAATAGTATCTTTGGGAACATATATATCTTGAAATAAGGATGAAATTAGAATCGGTGGCAAACCGGTGGCGCCAAGACTATTCCCAGGCATCACACAAACCGTTCCCGAATTGCCGTTAGGCCAAGGCGGTTCATATAAATTTGTATGAATTTTTGGCACATAATCTCCGCCAAAAGCCGAGCCAGTCACCCATTCTGGAATATAGGAAGGATTGGTGGAGGAAAAATCATTGTTTCTGATCAGCTCATCAGCAAATACCGCTTGCGTAAATAACAGGACAATCAAACCCAAAATAAAACCATATTTTTTCATTGGTTCGCCCCTTTGGTACAACTACCAGCATTATAGCTTATTTCGCGGAGGCATGCAAGTTAGGGGGTTGCTTTGGGGATATGTTCAACGAACAAGGGCTATTTTTTTAACCAGGGATTCGCGCACATCATCCGCGTATGCATCCACTTTAAAAAATAAACGCCATTCGCCACTCCCGAGGCATTCCATACCCATTCGTTCCAGTCCTCATGGTATTCATCCTCCGAGGACCAAACAAAAGAGCCGGACGAAGTATAAATGCTTATTTTCACCCTGGCGCTTTGCTGCAGGAAAAATTTAAAGCGGACTATATTGCTCCTGGCGGGATTGGGATAGCAGAAAAAATAACGTTTATCGATTATTTGCCCTTTAAATTCTGGGCGTAATTGTCGGCGTGGGCGTCGTGGTTAGCGTGGATGTGGGGGAATACACGGGCGTGACTGTCAAGGTGGGCGTGATGGTGGGTGTATTGCCATTTATACGGGCATTCAACGCAAAGGCCGAAGAGTTGTTGTCCGCGCCCGTCGCAATGGCGCTTATATACTGTCCGGGTGACAGGCCGGAAGGCACATAAGTCCAGGCGCCGATTCCGTCTGATACTGCATAACCCAGGCGATTAACATCTCGCTCCTTCACTTTGACCACATTTCCTGCACCTTCTCATCAAATCGTGCTTGTGGTTTTCCCACACACTGATTTCTCTAAACATTCATCAAAAGGTCTTCGAATTTCCCCATGTTATAACCGAGGCTATACTCCCGAGTTCACGCGTGTTACGACCCGTCTGTTCGCGTCGAGCACCTTACAGCGCCCTTTGTCGAGCCGCTTAGATGGCAGCAGTTACCCGCTTACCACCCGGCTCCTCGCTACCAGGCTGCCAAGTTTTACCTGGGTCAGTACCTTTCCCGCTCCACTATTTGTGGCGCAAGATCAACTGACTGGTTAGGCAACAGCTTGCTTGGCGCTCATTCCACAATCGCGATCTTTTTGATAACTCTTTCCTCTACACCTTCACTATTCTTCGCTTTAACCAACAGAAGATACACACCATTAGCCAAGTTACTGACATTGATCCGTTCCGTATGTTTGCCTTGAGAATAACTTCTCCTGAATGACAGCACTTCCCTGTTGGTTGTTGTGAACAGCTTGGCGCTGACCTCGGCCGGTTGGTTGGTGAAAATCACGATATTAGCGATATGGCCGCGTACCGGGTTGGGAGCAGCGTAAATGAATTTTTCGGAGATTATCTTGCCGTCAAACCCGGCAATAGGCGTGACGGTAGGCGTGGGGGTGGGCAACATTGCTGCGGCTTTTATTTTATAAATGTGATTATTCCCGCCTATTGCATAAATTTCAAATTGGTTATCGTTATTCGCGTCGCTTATGGCAAACTTACGCAAGGGCGTCTGGACGGAACCCATATCATTCCTGGTCCATTGGGCGGTATATACAAACTGGTACATATGTCCATCCGCGCATGCGGAATAGACTTCATCCTGGCCGTCATTGTCGCCATCGCTCACTTTCACATCATAGACCTCGCAACCCACATCGCCCACAACCGTGGCCGACCATGATGCAATCTGCCACTTGAACTGGTATATTTTCCCGTCCTGATTGGCGCCGTATACTTCCTTTTGGCCGTCGCGGTTTCCGTCGCCCACGGCAAGACCGTACATTTCCCCGGCACCCGAACCCACGGTGGACATCGCCCATGAGGAGCCGTTGTATTTAAATTGATAGATGTTATGGTCAATGTTTGCCGTGTACACCTCAAACTCACCGTCGCTGTTCCCATCGCCTGCCACAACCGTGTAAATCTGCGAACCACTATCTCCCAGATCAGTCACATTCCAACTGGAGTCCTTTTTGTACTGATAAACATGGTTGTCACCGCAGGCTGCATAAATCTCCATTTTGCCGTCGTTGTCACCGTCGCTGTGGGAAAGAGCATAGACTTGATTCGGCAAGGCTCCGATGCTTTGCTTGGTCCAGCCGGCGCTCTTGAATTCGTATAAATGATATCCATTATTCAATGTGGCTCCATATAGGTCATAATTACCGTCACCGTCACCATCGCAGACAACCACGCAGCTGTAAAGCTCTCCGGTTGCCGTCCCGGGAAGCTTGCTGATTGTCCAATAGTTGTTGAAATAGTTGAAGTATGACATCTGCTGGAACCGGTTCGCTATAAACAACTCTTGATAATCATCATTGTCGCCATCGCCGACAACAACGCCGTAATATGGCCCTGCCAGTGTCGGAGGGTCGATTTGCCCAAGGTCTTCTACCTCCCATCCTGCCGGAGGATTCACTTTGTCCATAATGATGAATCCCCTGGACAAAGTTCCTATGCTGCCGCCTACATTTATTTGGATGTCATATGCCCCTGGCAAGGCATTCAGATCAAATGAGCAGGTTAATTTCCTCAAATTTTGCACAACCACATTTGTTCCATAGATAGTTCCCGAACTCCTAATTAATTGAATGCTGTTTATTTGACTGAATTCGGTGCCTGTAATTAACACATTCACAATGCGATTTGCTATTGAGTACGCCGGTGAAACGACCGTCAGTTTGACATCCGCAGTATTGTTGTATATCAATATTCTGTGGTTCATGGTATCGGAAACAATCAGTTTTTGATTGGCCACATAGCAACACAGTGGAATATTGAGAGTGTTGGCCGCACAATTCCCTCCCTGGTTGGCGCTGTTACTCGCAAAATCCGGCTGTCCGATGACCATGTCCGCCGAGGCATTATGATTTGTGGGTATGGAATTGAACACTAAAACCCGGTGGTTGTAGTAATCACAGATAAATATTCTGCCACCGTCCAAAAATGCATATATCGGATTGTGCAAATTGTATGCCGTTGATCCCGGTTCGCCCTGATTAATCGCATTGCTTATAAAATCCGATTGCCCAATGACCACATCCGCAGGAGCGTAATTTGTTGTCGGAATTGAGTTGTATATCAATACTCGTTGGTTTTCCTTGTCTGGAACAACTAACCGCGTCCCGTTGCTGCCCACATTTCCCGGATGATACAATTTTTTATCCGTACAGCCTTGCCCGTATGAAACCATGTCGGGCTGGCCAATCACTACATTCGCATAGGCATTGTGTGTTGCAGGAATGGAGTTATGAATCAAAATCCGGTTATTATTCGAATCCACAACAAACAATTTCTCACCAATGACATCCACACCGCATGGACTCCACAAGGTGTTTCCAGCACAGGAAACTCCTTGGTTGATGCCGTTACTCCAGAAATCCTGCTGCCCAACGACTATATCCGCATGCGCATTGTGGGTTGTAGGAATGGAGTTGTAAATAAGAACCCGGTTGTTGTTCGTATCAGTAATAATAAGTTTGCCTTCATGGCAAACAACACCAATGGGATAGTTCAGGGTGTTGGAACTGCAACTCCCGCCTTGATTGGCGAGATTACTGTAGAAACCGGGCTGCCCGATCACAACATACGCCTTGGCATTGTGCGTATTGGGGAAG
>JAUXBQ010000240.1 GCA_030619365.1 candidate division FCPU426 bacterium
GCTTTCGCGCCCTGGAAGACGCCCAGTCCTTCTTTTGTTTTACCCTGATATCCAACCACTTCTTTATCCGATAGATTCCGTATACTTTCTTTATTTGTCACTCCCAGCGCCTTATCCGCCTGGGTGATCTTTTCCGTCTGCCGGTACTGCCATTGATCGCCGGCTTTCGCGCCCTTAAAAACAACAGTTTGCTTTCTATTAACCATAGCCTCTTTTTTAAACCCTTTTAACGTCCACTCGAAATCTTGCTTGGGCGCTCTGGTCCCTTGGCCGGTGGTCTGATTTTGCACGTACGCTTCAGTAGTCTGAATTATATTCCCGCCGGAACTATCACTCGTTGTAGTAGTTTTAGAAACTTTCTCATCCGCTCCCACCTGCACCACCACATGCTGCTTCTCAGTGTTATGGATTGTTACATCCACGCCTTGGACGTCATTGTATTTGGCAATGTTTAAGGTCATTTCCTGCTGGATATCGAATTCCAAAACAGCCTGCTGGCCGCCGCCGGCTCCGCCTTCGCCCGGGATCAGCGCCCGGCCGGTTTGGCTGAAGGTATACTTGTTATTTTTATTGGCTTTGCTGATCAATTGGAAGCCCTGGCCGGAGGCCTTAAAAGTAAACCCTTTTCCGCCTGCTCTCAATTCCGCAAGATTGGTTAGATCGCCTTGGGCGTCGTATTTTAAAGTCGCGCCGATATCCTTAATTAGAATCTGTGAGCCCTGCAATTTGCCGTCTCGGTATTGGGCTGTGGAGACTTTATTGCCATTTTCGCTGGCCTGCGTAACGGTAAAGTTTTTGGTGCTGCCATCTTCAAATAGCAGGTTTCGGCCGTCCGAGAGTTGGGCGGACTGCAGTTGTTTTCCCTTATAGGTCGCGATATATCCTATTTGATTTTTAGAATCAAACCGGTTCAGGCCCGCGACCTGATAATCATCGGCCTGTATCTCGGCTCGGGTGCCTATAAACAGTGTCCCGTCCTGGGCCTGGTACCCGGTTTTTCCCAGTAGGGCTTTGTCTTGGCCGGAATTCAAGCCGGCTTTGGCCAGGTTATCAGCCGTAATATTAATTTTAGCGATTTCCTGGCGTTGGCCGTTAACCACGCTTATGCCTCGGTCGCCCTCTAAAAGAACAATAGTAGCCCGGCCCATGGCTTTGAGCGTTGGCAGGGCTCCGGGTTTTTGCGCCATTACCGTGGCAATGGCTGTGAGCGTTTTTGTATTCACGGCGAAGGCCAATATTTTATCCTTCTGCGTCTCCACGAACGTAACTTCCATGCCGGCTGAGACGGGGAGAAGCATATTCCGGATCACTTGCGTACCATCGGGCATGGTAAGCTTGACCGGCTCCCGCACATGGGTCAGGGTCATGCCCTGGTTGGTTTGCTCGTAAACCTGGAGCTGATTTTGTTCAAAATCCGTCAGGGCCATGCTTTGGGGCGTCAATTTTCCGCCCTCGTTGCTGAAATTCATAACCAGTTGTTTGTCGCCCGCGGGCTGGACCAGCGTTATCCCGCCTTGGGGATTCCTATATATACTGCCCATGCCGGGAATCATGGCCTGAGCGTTTTTCCCCTTCAGGCTCGGCGCATACTCCCTAACCTTCTGGGTTATGCTATTCGTTATTTTGTTCATATCCGCGTCGTTGACAACCGCCGCCTTGCTCATCTCATTTAAGCGGCTGGCCAGGGCCAGGGTGTGGCCGGTAATCTTATCGGATTGGATCGCCTGAGTAAGATGATTGTTCACTTCACCCAGCAGGGTCTCGGCGTTGGCCGGGTCCCCGGCGTTTTTCATTATTTGCGCGGCCTGCAGCGTCACCTCGGCCTGGCTCTCAACCGGCAGTGAGGTCCGCGCCTCATAGGCAACTTCCGCGCTGGCCAGCGCGGCGGAGTTATCGCCCGCGCGCATTTGGTGCTGGGCCACTTTCATCAGGTTCAGGGAAGCGTCCTTGCCGCTGGCCCGGGCGCTGGCGGCCATGCTGGACAAATTGCCCGCGCTGGGCGCCATATTG
This sequence comes from candidate division FCPU426 bacterium, assembly GCA_030619365.1. GTDB lineage: Bacteria > Oederibacteriota > JAAXVQ01 > JAAXVQ01 > JAUVAV01 > JAUXBQ01. Next base: position 2,011 of record JAUXBQ010000240.1, read on the forward strand.
TTCAAACCTTCTGTCGCATTGAAAAGCAGGTTCTGCGCTTTCGTATATTCGTCGGTTCCCACAGTCAGCTCGTTGGCGTATTCTTGGAGCGTTTTGTCCGCATCCTGGCCCATGGCCAGGGCCGTTTGGTCGGAAAAACTATCGGGGTTTTGTTTTATGGCGTTGGACAAGACCAGCGCGCGCTTCGCGTCGCTCGTCAGGCCGCTGGTCAGCGCGTCGGGAAGCTGCGCGCCAACGGCTATAGTTTTTCCGGTAGCCGGATCAGTAAAGGCGGCCGCGTGCATTGAGGCAATGCGCTCATAATTATTATTGCCCAGGCTTTTGTAAATATCGCCTTTGCTTGTCACAAAAATATTGGGATTATTCGGGTCTTGGGTAACCCTTTCGCTCATAAACCCACCTAGACTTCTCATAATTCGAACTTCCGCCGCTGCCGCGACTTTACCATCAGGGGAAAGCCGGATCTGGTACTTGCTTCCGTCGCTGGCTTTAACCTCGTAATAAGGCCGGCCCGGCTTGTATTGCAGCTCGGCGGTAATGGGTTTACCGTCCGGGCCATTCTTCCCAATTTCGACTGTGAGCTTGTCGTTCTTTTTCGGCTGGTCCTTGGTTTCGGCAGTGGGCTTAACATCCGCTGGTTCGGCCTTCTCGCTGGTCAATTTCGGATTTTGACCAATGGCCGCCGTTCCGTCAGGTGTCGTACCGCCCTTCACCGCGACGTCTCCCGGACCCTTCGCCGTCCCGCCCGGCGTCGTGCTGGTGCCTGTTCCCGGACCCTTCGGCGTATCGCCCCGGGCCGAGGCGGCCGCCATATCCTCCGGATCGCGCCGCTCGGGCCGGCCTTTTTCCGCGTCAGGCTGTTTGGCCGGAGTTTCATCCAGACCCACGACGGAGGAGTCCGGAACCACGTCCACCGCGCTGGGCTGTTTGGTAATGACTTCTAACTTATCCCCCTTGATCTGCATGATGCTTTCTGTGGTGATGTCCCGGGCGTGCGTGGTGGCTTTGACCTGGGTGATCTTTTCGGAGCCTTCGCTTAATGTCTGGTAGTCAAAGGTTTTGGTGATAATGGAATTGTCGGCCATCAGGGCCTCGGCGCCGATTAGTTGCCCGCTCTGGTTGTACACCTGGGTGATCAATTGGCCCTGCTCACCCTGGGCCTGGGTGTAGGCGATGTCGCTGCCCGTGGACAAAATGCCGGCGCTTTCCAGTTTCTCCGCAATGCGATTGACTGCGGCCGGCGCTTTCGCGGTTTCCGTGCCGACTTGTATTGGCTGCTGGGCGCCGGCGTTCGTTGCTTGGGCCGGCACAACAAAAGCCTCGGCGTGTCCCCCGGAATTTTCCAGGATCCGATTGTTGTTCTTGGCCGTCTCCTCGGTCTCGGCCGTTTCCTCGGCCGCGGCCGTGGTCTCGCCCTCCTTGGCTTCCTGCTTTTCGCCGTCCATCTTGACCACGCTGCCTTCTTTCAAGTCCTTGATCTCCGTAGTCTGCTGCTGGGACTTGGTCGGTGTATTCTTACTCGGGTCCTGAGAAACTTCGCGACGTCTGGCGCCATCATCCTGCTGCGGCTGCTGCTTCTCCGTTGGTTTCTCGGTTTCCGGCTTATCCTGCACTTTAGGCTGCTGAATATCGGTCTTAGGTTTTTTAGTCTGGTTGTCTGGAATGTTTTTGGAATCATTCGCCGGCTTGTTCGGGGCCGTACTTTCCTGTGCGTCGGTTTTCTTGGGCTGGTTCTGATTGCTCCTGTCGGGCACCCATACCGATGTGAGTTCTCCCGCCAA